>CAYSVF010000237.1:0-4808 GCA_964434415.1 uncultured Parvibaculum sp. | reverse complement strand
CCTACGGGGCGTCGCAGGTGACGCTCTATCTGCTGTCGGTTTCTGAAGCGCCCGACGGTGCCACGCTCTATACGGGGCTGCGCACGGCGGCGCTGCAGAATGGCAGTGAGGCCGGGCGCCTGCTGCTTCGCCGTCTGGCGGGCGAGGCGCCGCGGTCAGGTGACGCGGCGGCGCTGCGGGGTGGGGAAACGGTTCAGCTCGCAGCGGCGGGCGACAGTGACAGTCTCCGCGGTCTCCTCGGCAATGCGCAGACCGAGCCCGATGTCTGGGCATGGGCTTATGGCAGCTTCACCGATGTGGACAATGACGGCGCGACGCCCGGCTTCGACACGAAGACGGGCGGCTTCCTGATCGGCCGGGATCTGCCGCGCACCGACGGGGGTTTTTCCATGGGGCTTGCCGCCGGCTACAGCCATACCTCGGTGACGGAAGGCGGCGTCAATGACGCGACGCTGAATACGGTGCGCGGCGCGGCCTATGGCGGCTGGCTGGACGGGCCGGTGACGCTGGGCGGCACGCTCGGCTATGCCTATCATCGCGTCGATGCGGATCGTGCGGTGTCCTCGACCGGCGGTATCGCCGGCACGAATTACGGCATTCACGAGGCCTCCGCCGCGCTTCAGGCGGCGGCGCCCACACAGGCCGGAAATGTGACACTCACGCCGCGCGCGGGCGTTCAGTATCTTCGTCTGTGGGAAGACAATTTCACGGAGGAGGGCGCGCCGGGCTTGAACCTCTCCGGCGACGGGCGGCAGGTCGACAGCCTGCGTCCGTTTGCGGCGCTTTCGGCCTCGCGGGTTTTCGGGACAGGTGAGGGCGGCACCGTCACGCCGTCGATCGAAGTCGTCTATAGCCGGGAAGTGCTGGACGCGGCCCCGCATGGCAATGTGTCCGTCGCGGGCTACCGCTATGCCGTCGCGGCGCTGGAGCCTGCGCGCGACCGGCTGTCGGTCGGCGGCGGCGTGGATGTGCGGCTCGACAGCCGGTTGTCGGCGCGGGCGAGTTACGAGGCGGCATTGCCGGTCGGCAATGTCTTCAGCCAGACCTTCCAGCTCAGTCTCGCCTATCGTTTCTAGGGGCAGCGGCGCGCTTTCTGCCGCGTCAGGCTGTGGTCGGCGCGTCGACGAAACGCAAATGGCCTTCCTTCATCCAGAAGCGGCAGCCCTTTTTGCCCGCGGTGAGCGAGAGTTTCGCGCCGACGGGCAGGCGCAGCCATGAGCGGGGCGAAAACGTTTCGCCGTTTTCGGTGAAGCCGCCGTCGAGGCAAAGGATCTCGATACCGCCTTCGGGCGTTCGCTCGAAAGATGCATCCGGTGCCAGCTCGACGAGGCGCACCGTTTCGCGTTCGTCCTCGAAGAGCGTTGCCGCCTTTGCGCCTGTTTGTCCCTCCACGGGCTCCAGCGTCAGCTTGTTCGTGTCGAGCGTGACGAAGGTCCGGTCCTCCGGCGCGAATTGCCAGAGCTTCACGAAGATGGTGCAGCCCTCGGCCGCGCCGGGACGGTGATGCGAGGTCGGCGGGTTGCGCACATAGCTGCCCGCCGGGTAGTCGCCATGCTCGTCCTGAAAAGTGCCGTCGAGCACGAGGAATTCCTCGCCGCCGCCATGGGTATGTTCGCTGAAGGCGCTTTCGGGCGCATAGCGGACGATGGAGGTCGCGCGCGCCACTTCTTCGCCGATCCGGTCGAGCATCTTGCGGTCCACGCCCGGAATGGGGGAGGGGATCCAGTCCATGGCGCCGGCATGCATCGCCGCGCGTTTGTCGAATTCCGCATTGAGCTTCATGACGCTCCCCTTTTTCACGTCTTCACGTCCCTGTCGGCGCGTGCCGGAAAGATAGGATTTTCGTGCCGCCTGTCCAGATTGCGGCCGAAACCCGCAAATTGCCGGTAGGCGGTCCGACGCCGGGGAAGGTTGGTGTTTTTCGTCTCACGATCCCTGCGTCAATTTGACAATCCCTCATTTCAGATTGCCATTGACTGGCTCTTCACGTGAGTCACAATCAAGTACCCACAATTTCGCGATGGAAAACCCAGCCTCGCACGCAGCACATGAACGGCGTCGATAAGAGGCGAAACAAAAGGGAAGAGAAGAATGACAGGGACGGAAACCTTGGAAAGGCCGGCCGCGGGCGCCGGACAGACTGAACATTTCGACGTGCTGGTCGTCGGCGCGGGCGTGTCCGGCATCGGTGCCGCCTATCATCTGCAGGACCAGACCCCCGACCGCTCCTATATCGTCCTGGAGACGCTGGAGAGCTTCGGCGGCACCTGGCTGACGCATAAATATCCGGGCATCCGCTCGGACAGCGACCTCTACACTTTCGGTTATCGGTTCAAGCCGTGGGTGGGCGCGCCGATCGCATCGGCGGAAGAGATCCTGAAATATATGGGCGAGGTGATCGAGGAGAACGACATCGGTCGCCATATCCGCTACCGCCACAAGATCAATTCGGCGAGCTGGTCGAGCGAGGACAATATCTGGACCGTCGAGGGTACGCGTCTGGACACGAACGAACCCTTCCGCATCACGGCGAACTTTCTGTGGATGTGCCAGGGCTATTACAAGCATGACCAAGGCTATACGCCCGACTGGCCGGACATGGACAAGTACAAGGGCCAGATCATCCATCCGCAGACCTGGCCGGAAGATCTCGACTACAAGGGCAAGAAGGTCATCGTCATCGGCTCCGGCGCCACGGCGGCAACTGTCGTGCCCGCCATTGCCGCCGATTGCGAGCATGTGACGCTCCTGCAGCGCTCGCCGACCTACTTCATCCCGGGCCGCAACGAGAACGAACTTGCCGACCGGCTGCGCGAATTGCAGATCGACGAAAGCTGGATCCACGAGATCACGCGCAAGGAGATCCTGCACAATCAGGACGAGTTCACCCGCCGCTCCTTCGAAGAGCCGGAAGTGGTGCGCAAGGAACTGCTCGACGCGGTCCGTCTCTTCCTGCCGGAAGAAACGGTCGAGAAGCACTTCACGCCGCGCTACCGCCCCTGGCGTCAGCGCATTGCCTTCGTGCCGGATGGCGACATCTTCCAGGGTATCGCATCGGGCAAGGCGAGCGTCGTCACCGACGAGATCGAGCGCTTCACGGAGAAGGGCATCCTCACCAAGTCGGGCGAGGAGCTGGAAGCCGACATCGTCATCACGGCGACGGGCTTCCACCTGTCCGTGCTGGGCGATATCGACTTCACGGTCGACGGCAAGAAGGTCGATTATGCCGATACCGTCACCTATCGCGGCATGATGTTCACCGGCGTGCCGAACCTCGTCTGGGTGTTCGGCTATTTCCGCGCGAGCTGGACCCTGCGCGTGGACCTCTTGGGCGATTTCGTCTGCCGTCTCCTCAACCATATGAAGGAGAAGGGCGCCAGCAAGGTCACCGTCGAGCTTCGGCCGGAAGACAAGGACATGAAGCTCGGTCCGTGGATCGATCCGGAAGACTTCAATCCGGGCTATCTGATGCGCTCCATGCATCTCCTGCCCAAATGCGGCGACAAGCCGGAATGGCGTCACACGCAGGATTACTGGAAGGAGAAGGACGAGCTGCCGCTGATCGATCTCGACAGCGCCGAGTTCGTCTACGCCAAGGCCAGGACGAAGGAAAAGGCCGTCGCCTGATCCTTCCGTGAACGGAAAAACGAGCCCCGCAGTCTTTCCGGCTGCGGGGCTTTTTCTTGTTCGGGCTCTCTTTGCGGCCTTCCGCGGGCCGTCTCAGCGCGGCCCCTGGCCGTCATCGACCTTGATGACCGTGCCCGTCACGCATTCGGATGCCGGCGCGCAAAGATAGAGGAGCGTGCTGTCGAGTTGCGGCGGCTCGCAGACGCGCTTGCGCGGATAATGGTCGGCCATGTTCGGTATACGCTCCATCATGCCTTCCGACATTTCGGAGCGGAAAAGGCCCGGTGCGATACCGTTCACATTGATGTTGAAACGCGCCCATTCCACCGCGAGCGCTTCCGTCATGCGCACGACGCCCGCCTTGGTGATCGAATAAAGCGCCGCGCCATGGCCGTTATATTCATAGGCCGCGATGCTGGCGATATTGACCATGCGGCCCGGCTTCTTTGCGCCGATGAGGCGGCGTGCGATCTCGCAGGAGAGGATGTAGGGGCCGCGCAGATTGGTGTCGAACACATTGTCGATCAGATCGAGCGACATTTTGGTCGCATATTGCGCGTCGGGAATGCCCGCATTGTTCAGCAGGATGGTGATGGTGCCGAGTTCCTTCTCCGCGTCTTCCACCGCTTTCATGATGCTGTCGGAGTTCGTCATGTCGAGTTCGAAGGCTGCGCATTTGCCGCCTTCCGATTTGATGAGGTCTGCCAGTTCGGTGAGGCGTTCCTTGCGCCGTCCGGTGATGGCGACGGTCGCACCGGCATTGGCGAGCACGCGCGCAAAGCGCCAGCCGAGGCCGGAGCTTGCCCCGGTCACGAAGGCCACCTGACCCGTCAGGTCGCTTGAAGTGTTGGGCAGTGGAAAGTCGGTCATTCTCTGATCCTCCCTGTCACGTTTTTCGTTGGTTTTATTGGCTTTGTGCCGGCCATGAGGCCCGATGACGGGGCCTCGCGCAATGCCTTTCGGGGGAGCGCATTCGGTTGCCGCAGGGGCAGACTGCGACATTTTGACGGGGATCAAGGCGCATGCGGGCCGGTCCGCGCAGAGTGCGAATGCTCAGGCCCCGTCGGCTTTACATGCATGGCGGAACCGCACGGCGCGGGCGCGGGGGCGCGCGCCGCCCAGGGGGGGGGACCCCCCCAATAACCCCCACCGGGGGGGGAACCAGCCTAGCCCCCCCGGGG
>CAYSVF010000236.1:0-4833 GCA_964434415.1 uncultured Parvibaculum sp. | reverse complement strand
CGGCGAAACGGTGATGACGGCGACGAGCCTCTGGAAGGTGCTGGGCGAGCGGTAAGCCTATTCCGCCGCGGTGGCAATGCGGCCCGGCGCGTGGCGGAGCGCCTCGCAACGGGAATTGGCGGCGGACACGAAGGCGGGCATGAACAGGCGCGCCAGCAGGCCGACGCGGTTCCAGCTTTCCGCCTTTTCGTGAAAATCGTCGATGTCGCGGCAGAGCCCGTGATCGGTCGTGCTGAACCCGTCCACGGAGCCGTTATCCACGAACTGGCAGAAGGTATCGCGGCGGCCGTCCCAGACGGACACGCCGTCGATATGCACGCCATAGCCGATCATCCGGCCCTCGCGGCGCAGTCTCCCCCGGGCGGCTTCGGCCAGCGGCAGGTCGACGATGAAACTGTCGACGCGCACCCAGCCCTCGTCGAGCAGCACTTCGACATAGCAATGATCGGTGAAGGGGGTGCGGGAGGCCATGACGCCGTGGAGAATGTCCGCCGAGATGTCCACGAAATGCTGGCGGGCGGGAATGCCCAGCGCGCGGAGCAGCGCCACGAAAAGCGTCGATTTGGTCAGGCCGTATCCGATACCGGCCTTCAGGACCTGCGAGGCGGACTGGTCGTATATCGGGGCGCAAAAGCCGTAGCGGATTTCGTCGCGCACATAATCGTGCAGGCGGACCGCCGCCTCGCGCGCCGTCTCGGCATCGCCGACACGCATCGCCACCGCGCGCAAGCCCGCATGGCGATGATCGATCTTCGCGGTCGCTTCCAGATAATCGGGCTCGGATATCGCCACCATGGCGGGTCACTCGCGAATTGGACGGGTTGGCCTCGGCGCTGCGGGGCACCAACGGCAATCGCCGCAGCGAATCGTTTTTCATGGATGACATGAGTCTGTTACGGGTTCGCGACGGCGCCGCGCCGGACCCGCAAAATAATCGTCAGACGCTTCAAACAACGCGCAATATTGGCCAGCGCGCGGGCTTGCGCCGTCCTCGCGTTCGCGCTTTGCTAGCGCCCAACAGACAGGGCCCCGCCATCAGGGGCCGGAGAAAAACGGGGAGAAGACGAAAATGGCGATCAATTACGATCACCTCATGTCGCTGAAGTCGACCGGGCAGGAATTCAGCTATGGCGACCGCGAAACCATGCTTTACGCGCTGGGCGTCGGCTTCGGGCGCGACCCGATGGACGAAAAGGAACTCTCCTTCGTTTACGAAAAGAACCTGAAGACCGTGCCGACCATGGCGACCGTCATCTCCTGGGGCGCCGGGCCGATGGCCGATAGCGGCATCAACTACATGATGGTGGTGCATGGCGAACAGAAGCTGACGCTGCATCGCCCGCTGCCCGTGGCCGCGCAGATCACCGCCGACAGCCGCATCGTCGGCGCCTGGGACAAGGGCGAAGGCAAGGGCGCGATCATCGTCACCGAGACAGTGATTTCGGAAAAGGGCAAGGACAAGCTCTGCACGCTGGAATCCACCATCTTCGCGCGCGGCGATGGCGGGTTCGGCGGGCCGCGCGAAGGTGCGCCGACGCCCCACCAGATCCCCGACCGCGCGCCGGACCAGACGGTGGAAGCGGAAACCAAGCCCGACCAGGCGCTGCTCTACCGGCTTTCGGGCGACCGCAACCCGCTTCATTCCGATCCGGAATTCGCCAAGGCCGTCGGCTTCGACAAGCCGATCCTGCACGGGCTGTGCACCTATGGCACCTGCTGCCGGGCGATCATTTCCTCGGTCTGCGACTACGACCCGACCAGGATCACGGGCTTCGACGTTCGCTTTTCCGCGCCCGTCATTCCCGGCGACAAGATCGCCGTCGATCTTTGGAAGGACGGCAACACGATCTCCTTCCGCGCCCGCGTGCCGGGACGCGGCGACGCCGTGGTCATCAATAACGGCAAGTGTACGCTCGCCGGTTAAGAGGCCGCTTGCCCGAACGCGGTTTCGCGACCATATAGACCATTGGCCGGGGCAGATCGCCCCGGCCTTTTTTGGTTTTGACAGCAAATGACGCCGCCCGAAGGCACTCCCGGCTCACCCGAGGCCGGCCCCGATCACGTTCTGGACAGGCTCGACCGGCTGATCGCCGAAGGCGAGAAAGGCGTCGCCATTGCCCTGGCGCTTGAGGCGGGCAAGGCCAGCGACGAAAGCTGGTTCCTCGGCATATTGAGCGAGCGGCTGATCGAACTCGGCGCAGCCGACGACGCTGTGGCGATGCTGGAGCGCCTGCGCGAGGCGGGCAGCGCCGGATCGCGCATCCTCACGCTGCTGGGCCGCGCGCAAAGCCTTGGCGGCGACCATGCGCAAGCCATCGAGACGCTGAGGGAGGCCTGTTATCTCGACGGACGGTCGGCGGATGCGCTGAACGCGCTGGGGGAGGCCCGTCTCAATGCCGACGACATTCCTGCCGCGATAGCCGATTTCGAGCGCGCCCTCCGGATCTCCCCGGACGATGCGCGCGCGCATTTCCGGCTCGGGGAGGCCTGGGCGCGGGTGGACGAGCGCGACAAGGCGGCAAGACATTTCAGAGCCGCCGCCCAGGCCGATCCGGCGGACCGACGCGGCGCGGCGATCCGGCTGGCGGAACTCGATCTCGCCCCGCCGCCCACCAAGGCCTCCAACAGCTATGTCCGGCACCTCTTCGACGGCTACGCGCCGCGCTATGACGAGCACATGACCGGGGCGCTCGGCTATCGGGGGCCCGAGATTTTGCGCGCCACCGCCGAGGCGGCCTGGGCGGCAAGCGGGAGCACGCCCTCTGCCGGCGAGGCGTTCGATATCGGGTGCGGCACGGGTCTTTCCGGCGCGGCCTTCAGCCCCTATTGCGCGCGACTGACCGGGATCGATCTCTCGCCGCGCATGACGGCGGCGGCGATGGCGACGGGCCACTACGGCGAAGTCATTGTCGGCGAGGCCGTGAGCGTGCTGGACAATCTCAACGCCCGCTTCGACCTGGCGATTGCCTGCGACACGCTCATCTATATCGGCGACCTTGCCCCGCTCTTCACCGCGCTTGCCCGCCTGCTGATGCCGGGCGGCTGGTTTCTCTTTTCCAACGAAGAAGCCGAGACCGACCCCGATGGCGGCTATGAAATCGGGCCGTCGCGCCGCTTCCGGCACAGCGAGCGCTATTTGCGGGAGATGGCCGCGCGGCACGGTTTCGAGGTGCATGCGATCGAGCGCTGCGCGCTCCGGACCGAAAGGCGCGTGCCCGTGCCCGCCTTTAGCTGCGCCTTCCGCCTCGGCTGAGGCCCCGCTATGCTCTTCCGCAAAGAAGAGGGAGGGGGTTTTCATGACCAATCGAACATTCGGGCTGCTGATCGCCAACGGGGCGCTGGTGCTGCTGGCGGGCTTTGCCGTCGGCTTTCCCTATGGCGTGGCCGTGGGACAGTCGCTCGATCCGTCCATGCCGCAGGTAATCCCCGGCACGATCCGCGCCTGGCACATGGCGCATCTGGAAGGCGTGCTGAACGGCATGCTGATGATCGCCGCCGCGGCCGCCGCGACGAAGCTCAGCCTGAGCGCAACCGGCGAAAAAGTCGTCTTCTGGGGGCTCGTCGTCTCGGGCTGGACCAATATCGTCGCCTCCACCCTTTCCGCGCTGACCGGCGGCCGGGGCACCGGCGTGACGGGCCTCGACTGGAACACGCTCAATTTCCTGCTGTTCACGGCGGGGATCATCGGCGCGGTCGCGGCGGCCATCGCGCTGGTACGGGCGGGGCTGGCGGCGGCGCGCCGCGCCTGACCATCGCCAGGTCACGCAGGATACAAAAATCCTATTTTCGACGCCTTGTTTAGGGCGGCGGGCCGCCACATGATGCCTCTCCGCAAAGGGAAGTCCCGGAGATAGTCGCATTTTGAGTGTGGTGAGCGCAGGCAAGGCAGGTCCCGACCGTATCGTGCCGGGCAGACAGGGCGGACCGCGCAAACAGCGGCGCTTCGACACGCCCTTTGCGCTCGGCATGGCGGCGGGCGTTCTGATCAATCTTGCGCTCTTCATGGCCCTCTATTTTCGTGCCGATCCCCAGATCCCGCCGCGCGCGCCGGACGCCATTCCCGTGGAACTGGTGAAGCAGCCGCCGGCCCCCAAGCCGAAGGACGAACCGGAGGATGAACTCACCCAGACCGTCGACACGAAATATCTAAGCTCGGGCGGTACCTCGCAGACGGCCAAACTCGGGGATATGCGGCGCGGCAACCCCGATGCCGACCGGAAAGACCAGGGTGAGGCGGTTGAGGACCCTTCCGACACCGACAGCGACGAGAAGAAAACCACCGCCAAAAAGATGCCCGACGAGCCCATTGGGCCCATTCCGGACTGGGCACGTAACTTCTCCAATGGATACAACCGTCTTGCCGATAACCGCTCGCGTTATGGAGCCAGAAACGGAACCGAGGAAGACTGGGGCGGCAATGCCTATCTGAACAAAATGCAGGACCGCATCCACAAGATGATCGACACGATGGGCCCACCCAGGCCGCCGGGGCCGGCCCATTACGACATTGCCCTGGAACTGAACGGACAGGTTTCAGACGTCCGACTGACCAAAACATCCGGCAATGATGAATTCGACCGAATTGGCGCGGCGGCCATCTTGCGCGCCGGCCCCTTCGCGCCGCCGCCGGCCTATGTCCAGGCCTCGGACAATCGGGTTCACATCCAATGGACCTTCTATCCCAAGGACTGATTTCCGTTCCGATTGGCAGAATTTGCCTGCCTTTTGTCATTTCTGCCAGACGGGAGCCGGGCTAGGCTTCCGTCCATGAACAGGAAACCAGCCTATCCCGCCCCCTCCTCCCCGCGCCGGGTCATGATGATCGGCTATGAG
>CAYSVF010000235.1:0-4874 GCA_964434415.1 uncultured Parvibaculum sp. | reverse complement strand
CATAATCAAGAACGTTTTGTGTGAGACCTACGCTGCCTCCCTTGCGGGGGGCCCTGCCGGTCCGGCGCGCGCCGGACGGGGTACTGGTCGCCCTGAAGGTGACGCCCAAATCGGGCGCCAACCGGATCGAGGGGCTGGTCAGCGACGGAGAGGGGGTCCGGCTCCGGCTACGGGTGACCGCCGCGCCGGAAAAGGGCAAGGCGAACGAGGCGGTGATGAAACTCATCGCCAAGGCATGGGGCCTTCCCAAGAGCACTCTCAGCATCGCAGCCGGCGAGACGGCCCCACTCAAAATGCTTCTGGTGAAGGGAGACGGTGCGGCGCTGGAGGCGGATATCGCGACATATCTCCGCGATCTCCTCTGAGACATTGCCGGAGGGGACGGGGCTTACTATAGTCCACGCGATCCCGCGTGACTGGCGAGACAAGGTGGACGGACCACCGGGGAGCGCGGGTGTTTCCACCGCCGCGCGCCTGGGCACCCACCCTCTTAAGAAAGGTGCCAGCATGTCCGAGACCGTTTCCAACCTCATCGATGGCAAGGCCATCTCGACCGCGCTCAAGGCACGCGTGGGCGAAGAGGTTCAGCGCATCAAATCCGAGCACGGGCTCACCCCCGGCCTCGCCGTGGTGCTGGTCGGCACCGATCCGGCGAGCGAGGTTTATGTCCGCAACAAGGGCATCGCCACGCGCGAAGCGGGCATGAACTCCTTCGAATACAAGATGGATGGCGGCGCCAGCGAGGAAGAGGTGCTCGCCAAGGTTGCCGAGCTCAATGCCGATCCGGCCGTGCACGGCTTCCTCGTGCAGTTCCCGGTGCCCGAGCAGATTTCCCAGCAGAACGTCATCGATGCCATCGATCCCGTCAAGGATGCGGACGGGCTGCACCCGCTGAATGCCGGCCGCCTTGCGAGCGGTCTGCCGGCCATGGTGCCCGCGACGCCCGAGGGCTGTGTCATCATGGCGAAGCAGGCGGCAGGCGGAGAGCTTGCCGGCAAGCATGCCGTCATCATCGGGCGCTCCAATCTCGTGGGCAAGCCGGTGGCGCAGCTGCTGCTGAAAGAGAACTGCACCGTTACCATCGCGCATAGCCGGTCGCGCGACCTGCCCGCGCTGGCGCGTCAGGCCGATATTCTGGTCGCGGCTGTGGGCCGCCCCAACATGGTGCGCGGCGACTGGGTGAAACCGGGCGCTATCGTTATCGATGTCGGCATCAACCGCATCCCCGCACCGGAAAAGGGCGAAGGCAAGACACGTCTCATCGGCGATGTATGCTTCGACGAGGCTAAGGAAGTGGCGGGCGCCATCACGCCCGTGCCGGGCGGCGTCGGGTTGATGACGGTCGCCTGCCTGCTGCGCAATACGGTGATCGCGGCCTGCCGCCAACATGGTATCGCGTTGCCGGACGATTTCTAGAAGGAGAGGAAGTCCGCCCATGGAGATGCGCCAGCTCGGAAATTTGTGGCCTGTCAGTGCGCTGACGCTTGGCGGCGGCGGGCTTGGTCTCGTCTGGGGCAATTCGACACGCGAGGAAGCCGTTGCGACGGTGCGCGATGCTGTCGATGCGGGCATAAACTTTCTCGACCTCGCGCCGCTTTACGGTCAGGCGTAATCGGTGGTCGGGGAGGCGTTTGACGGCAGCTGGCCTTCGCATATGCGCGTCTCCACCAAATGCATGGTGGGTGCGCGGCATGCGGAAGATATTCCGGGCCGGCTCGAAAAATCGGTACGACTCAGCCTTGAGACGCTGAAGCGCGATCATGCGGATTGCTACATCCTGCATTCGAACATCCATCCCGACGACTATGTTTACGAAAAGCATCCCGACTATGCGGCCTATGGCGGTATTTCCTGGTCGCGCTTCGTGGATGAGGTGATCCCGACATTCGAAAGTCTGAAAGCGAAAGGGATCATCGGCGCCTGGGGCGTGACGGGGATCGGCCTGCCGATCTCCGTGATGGAAGCGCTCAGGGGCGAGCCCAGCCCCGATGTCGTGCAGGTGATCGCAAACCTGATGGATTCCGCCGGCGGGCTGAAACGATATGAAGAGCCCACGGAGCCGCGCAACATCATCCGGACGGCGAAGAACAATGATGTCGGCGTGATGGGTATTCGCGCCGTGCAGGCGGGTGCGCTGACCGCCGGGTTCGACCGAGAGATGAAGGCGGACGACCCCGATCAGAAGGATTACGACAAGGCTGCGCCTTATCGTGCGCTGTGCCAAAAATGGGGCGAGGATCCGGCGGTGATCGCTCATCGCTACGCACTCTCCATCGAGGGCGTCGATACGGTGGTCCTGGGCGTCAAGAACCCGGCCGAGCTTGCCCAGCTCGTCGACGGGGCCGAGAAGGGCCCGCTCGAGCAGGCGCAGATCGATGAGATCGAAGCGCTCGGCCTTCGCCGCCAGATACCCCGGATTCCGCTCGATGCGCCCATCTGATTGCGCGCCGGGCCGCGCTTTTCTCATCGGTTTCTGTTTTGTGCTGCTGGCCATGCTGGGCGCGGCGCCACACGCTGCGGCACGCGACGTGCGCGTCGATGGCGGTATGGCGCGCTGGCCGGTCGGTGAAATGGCACGCGCGCTCGACGATTATCTGCCGCGACGCATGGCGGAAGAGAATGTGCCGGGCCTCGCCGTGGCGGTCGTCCGCAAGGGTGTGCTGGTTTTCGAGAAGGGCTATGGGCTTGCCGACGCGGTGGGCGGCCGCAAGGTGAGCGCCAATACGCTTTTTGAGGCGGGGGCGCTTGGGAAGTCGGTAGCGGCCTATACCGCGATGCGCATGGTGGGCGCGCGTCTTCTGACGCTCGATGAGCCGATTACCGAAGACGGGCAGGATGTTTCGCTCCGACAGGTGCTGGAAGGAAAGGGCCGGCGCGCCGGTATCGTCTCCGGTATCTGGGAAAGCCGCGGCCGCGTGGCGGGCGCCGATCTGGTGATGGCGGGCGGCTATGGCGGGCTTGCCCGTGTCATGGAAGACAGGGTGGACGCGCCCTTCGAGCGCATCGTCACGGCCTATGTGTTCAAGCCCTTCGACATGCTGTCGTCGGGCTACCGGCTGCCGCAGGCGCTGACGCGCTCGGTGGCGCGGGGATATGTACCGCTCTGGCAGGCGCTCGCCGCCGTCTTCCTGCCCTGGTTCGCCATGCTCGTCATCGCGCTGCCGGTTGCCTTCGCGGTCGTTCATTTCGTGCTCGACCGGATCCGGATGGTGCCGCGCGATTTCGTCATTGCGTCGGTCGGCGCCTTTGTGGCGGCCATGGTGCCGACGGGACTTTTCATCGGCTGGCCGATGCTCGCCGTGGTTCTGGCCTATGCCGTCACTTTTCTCGTCTGCCTCGGGCTTGCGGCATTTCTTTTCTGGCGTTTCTTCGCGCTTGTTTACCGGCCCGGCCAGGGCGTTCTGCGCCGGGGCCATCGAGGAGAGGAGCGTGCGCTCGTTTTCGGGCTGTTGCTGGCGCTGTTTGCCGGGTTCCTGTTTCTGGGACGCAATGTGCCGGTGCCGACGCTGGGCGGGAACGAGCCGCGCGTGGCGCTATCGCTTCGTACCAGCGCACATGATCTCGGCCTTTTCGCGGAAGGTTTTCTGGCCTCGAAGGGTCTCGATCCGGCGCTGCGCGACATGATGATCGGCGACGGGCGCGAACCGGCGCTGGGCTTTCACACGCGCTCGACGCGGGAGGGCGTCACGCTGTGGCAGTCGGGCGACAGGCCGGGCTTTACGAGCCTCGTCGTCATCCACCCGCTGCGCGGCGACGCGGTGGTGCTGCTTGCCAATACGAACAAGGCGGCGGACCTCGTTCAGGAGGCCGCCGCCCAGATCATGGGGATGGAGGCAGGCTGGCGCCTGCCCTGAATAGTTTCGGGTCGCGTCAGGCCGCCTTGCTGCCGGCCTCGATCGCCTTGACGATCAGCTCGCGTGCCTTGTCGGCATCCTGCCAGCCATCGACCTTCACCCATTTACCTTCCTCGAGGTCCTTGTAGTGCTCGAAGAAATGGGTGATGCGCTGGAGCAGGATGTCCGGCATGTCGGTGTAGTTGTGCACATCCTTGTAATAGGGATTGAGCTTTTTCACCGGCACGGCGAGAATCTTTTCGTCCTGACCGGCTTCGTCATGCATCATCAAAACGCCGATGGGGCGCGAGCGGATGACGGCGCCCGGCACGACCGGGATACGGCTGACCACCAGCACGTCGATCGGGTCGCCGTCGTCGGAAAGCGTATGCGGAACGAAGCCGTAATTGCACGGATAGTGCATCGCCGTATGCATGAAGCGATCGACGAAAAGCGTCCCGGACGCCTTGTCGAGCTCATACTTCACCGGGTGGCCGCCATGCGGCACCTCGACGATGACGTTGAGGTCTTCGGGCGGATTTTCCCCGATCTTGATGGCATCGATACGCATCTTAATTCCGTTACTGACTGTTTCTTACGAGTACTGGCAGGGGTTACTTGCCGACACGTTTGTTCCGCGCGGCAAGCAAGCGAAGGCGCAGCGCATTGAGCCTGATGAAGCCCTCCGCATCCTTCTGGTCATAGGCGCCGGCATCGTCCTCGAAGGTGACGTGCTGCGCCGAATAGAGCGAATAGGGTGATTTGCGGCCGATGACGCTGACGGACCCCTTGTAAAGCTTCAGGCGGACCGTGCCGGTCACCATTTCCTGGCTCTTGTCGATGGCGGCCTGCAGCATCTCGCGTTCGGGCGACCACCAGAAACCGTTATAGATGAGCTCCGCATAGCGCGGCATCATCTCGTCTTTCAGATGCGCAGCGCCGCGGTCGAGCGTCGCCTGTTCGATGCCGCGATGGGCCGCGAGCAGGATGGTGCCGCCGGGCGTTTCATAGACGCCGCGCGACTTCATGCCGACGAAACGG
>CAYSVF010000234.1:0-4876 GCA_964434415.1 uncultured Parvibaculum sp. | reverse complement strand
TCGAGGAGCAGACCGTCCGTGAAGCGCTGCGCGACGCGATGGCCGAAGAGATGCGCCGCGACACGCGCGTCTTCGTCATGGGCGAAGAGGTCGCTCAATATGAAGGCGCCTACAAGGTCACGCAGGGCCTGCTCGCCGAATTCGGCGACAGACGCGTGGTGGATACGCCGATCACCGAACACGGTTTCGCCGGCCTCGGTGTCGGCGCGGCCATGGCCGGGCTCCGTCCCATTGTCGAGTTCATGACCTTCAACTTCGCCATGCAGGCGATGGACCATCTCATCAACTCGGCGGCGAAGACGCGCTACATGTCGGGCGGGCAGATGTCTTGTCCCATCGTGTTTCGAGGGCCGAACGGTCCGGCCGCGCGCGTCGGCGCGCAGCACAGCCAGGACTACGCGTCCTGGTATGCGCATATCCCCGGTCTCATCGTTATCGCGCCATACTCGGCGGCGGATGCGAAGGGGTTGTTGAAAGCGGCCATTCGCGACCCCAACCCGATTATCTTCCTCGAAAACGAAGTGCTCTACGGCAAGAGCTTCGACGTGCCGCAGCTCGACGATTACACGCTGCCCATCGGCAAGGCGCGGGTGATGAAGGAAGGCTCGGACGTGACGCTCGTCTCCTATAGTCACGGTATCACCTATTGTCTCGACGCGATGGCGAAGCTGGAAGAAGAGGGCATCAGCGCCGAACTCATCGATTTGCGCACCATTCGCCCGCTCGACATCGACACGGTGATTGAGTCCGTGAAGAAGACGAACCGTGTGGTGACGGTGGATGAGACCTGGCCGCATTGCGGCGTCGGTGCGGAAATCGCCGCGCAGGTGCAGGCCAAGGCCTTCGACTATCTCGATGCGCCGATCCTTCGCGTCACGCAAAAGGATGTGCCCATGCCCTATGCGGCCAATCTGGAAAAGCTCGCACTTCCGAGTGCGGATGAAGTGATAGAGGCGGTGAAAGCCGTCTGCTATCGCTGAGGGGAGGGAAACATGCCGACACCGGTTCTGATGCCCGCTCTCTCGCCCACCATGGAAGAGGGCACGCTCGCCAAATGGCACGTCAAGAAAGGCGACACCGTCAATTCAGGCGATGTCATCGCCGAAATCGAGACCGACAAGGCCACCATGGAAGTGGAAGCCGCCGATGAAGGCACGGTCGGCGAAATCCTCGTGAAGGAGGGAACGGAAGGCGTTGCCGTCAACAAACCCATCGCCGTCCTTCTGCAGGAAGGCGAAAGCGAGGACGACCTTGAGGGCTACGACCCGTCGAAGGACTCGCCGCTGACAAGCGGCAATAGCGCTGGAAAGGCCGATGACGGCGGCCAATCCGAAGCGTCGGAAAAGAAGTCCGAAAATCAGGACGGTGGTGAGAAGAAGACCTCACCCGAAAAATCGGAAAGCGACGGCAAACCCGCTCCGGCGCAACAGGGCTCGAAGCAAAAGCCCGCGAAGAAGGAACCCGATCCCGGCGGCAAGGCGCCGCCCGCGCCGACCGATTCAAGCGGCGAGCGCATCTTCGCAAGCCCGCTTGCCCGCCGCATCGCCTCGCAAAAGGGTGTCGATCTCAAGGGATTGAAGGGCTCCGGCCCGCATGGCCGCATCGTGCGCGCCGATGTGGAAGGGGTGAAACCCGGCGCCGCTGCGCCGAAAGCGGCGGGGCAGGCCATGGCGCCCGCCCGGAGCATCGATGCGCGCGCTTTCTACGAGGAAGGCTCCTATGAGGAAGTGCCGCTGGACAGTATGCGCAAGACGATTGCGCGCCGCCTCACCCAGTCCATGCAGGAAATCCCG
Organism: uncultured Parvibaculum sp.; assembly: GCA_964434415.1. Taxonomy (GTDB): domain Bacteria; phylum Pseudomonadota; class Alphaproteobacteria; order Parvibaculales; family Parvibaculaceae; genus Parvibaculum. Next base: position 3,083 of record CAYSVF010000234.1, on the reverse strand, counting down.
CATTTCTACCTGACGGTGGATTGCCGGCTGGACGAGCTGCTCCGTGTCCGGAAGGAACTCAACAATGAGTTGGCCGATAGCGGCGTGAAACTTTCGGTGAATGACTTTCTTATCCGTGCCGCGGCGCTCGCGCTGAAGAAGGTGCCGGAGGCGAATGTGTCCTATGCGGGCGATGCGCTGCTGAAGCATAAGCATTCGGACATCGGCATCGCCGTCGCGCTCGACGGCGGCCTCATCACGCCCATTCTGCGCGCAGCGGAAAGCAAGGGGCTCGCCGAAATCGCATCCGAAGCGAAGGAGCTTGCGGGCCGCGCACGCGACAAGAAGCTGAAGCCGTCCGAGTTCGAGGGTGGGTCCTTCTCCATCTCCAATCTCGGCATGTTCGGCATCAAACACTTCACCGCCGTTATCAATCCGCCCCAGGCCGCCATTCTGGCCGTGGGCGCGGGCGAGGAGAGGACCGTGGTGGTGGACGGCAAGATCGAGGTCGCCACGGTGATGACCGTCACCATGTCATGCGATCATCGCGCGATTGACGGGGCGCTCGGTGCCCGTTTCCTCGACGCCTTCAAGGGCTTCGTGGAATTCCCCGCCCGCATGTTGCTGTGAGGAGAGGTCCCCATGAGTGAGAAAACCTACGACCTCGTCATCATCGGGTCCGGCCCCGGCGGCTATGTCGCGGCGGTGCGCGCCGCGCAGCTCGGCATGTCGGTCGCCATCGTGGAACGCGACAAGCTGGGCGGTATCTGCCTCAATTGGGGCTGCATCCCGACCAAGGCGCTGCTGCGCTCGGCGGAAGTCTACGACCTCATCGAGCGGGCGGAGGAGTTTGGCCTCAAGGTCGAAAACCCGTCTTACGATGCCGGCGCCGTCGTGAAGCGCAGCCGTGATGTGTCCGACCGCCTGTCGAAGGGCGTCGCCTTCCTGATGAAGAAGAACAAGATCCACGTTATCGAAGGCACGGGCGTTCTGGCCGGCGAGGGCAAGGTGGAGGTCGACGGCAAGGACGGCAAGCAGACGCTGAAGGCAAAGAACGTCATTCTGGCCACCGGCGCCCGCGCGCGGAAACTGCCGGGGCTCGAACCCGACGGCAAACTCGTCTGGACCTATCGTGAGGCCATGGTGCCCGAAACCATGCCGAAATCGCTGCTGGTGATCGGCTCGGGCGCCATCGGCATCGAGTTCGCGAGTTTCTATCGCGCCTTCGGTTGCGAGGTGACGGTCGTTGAGGTGATGGACCGCATCCTGCCGGTGGAAGACGAGGAAATTTCCAAGCTGGCCACCCGTGCCTTCAAGAAGCGCGGCATGAAGATCATGACCGGTGCAAAAGTCGAAAAGCTCGACAAGCAGAAGAACAGCGTCAAGGCGACCGTGACCAATGGGCAGGGCAAGTCCGAAACCATCGAGGTCGAGCGCGTCATCTCCGCCGTCGGCATCACCGGCAATGTCGAGGAGATCGGTCTGGAAAAGGCCGGCATCGAGACCGAGAAGGGTCATGTCGTCGTGGATGAATGGCTGCGCACGGGCGTGAAGGGCGTCTATGCCATCGGCGATCTCGTCGGTGCGCCCTGGCTCGCCCACAAGGCCATGCATGAAGGCGTCGTCGCCGTGGAGCATATGGCGGGCGTGAAGGGGCTGCACCCGCTGGACGTGACGAAAGTGCCGGGCTGTACCTATTCCGCGCCCCAGATCGCCAGTGTCGGTCTCACCGAGACGCAGGCGAAGGACAAGGGACACAAGGTCAAGGTCGGGCGTTTTCCCTTCACCGGCAATGGCAAGGCCATCGCGCTCGGCGAAACCGACGGGCTCATCAAGACCGTTTTCGACGAGAAAACCGGCGAGCTGCTCGGCGCCCATATGATCGGCGCGGAGGTGACAGAGTTGATCCAAGGCTATACGGTGGCCCGAAATCTGGAGACGACGGAAGCCGAATTGATGCACACCATCTTCCCACACCCCACCTTGTCGGAGATGTTGCATGAGTCCGTGCTCGATGCGTATCAGAAAGCACTCCACATCTGACGGCTGACATGATCGAGATCTGGTTGTCGCCCGACGCCTGGGCAAGTCTTGCAACGCTGACGGTGCTCGAGGTCGTTCTCGGCGTCGACAATCTGATTTTCCTGTCGATCGTGGCGGGGCGGCTGCCCGCGCAACAGCAGAAGCTCGGCCGCAGGCTCGGGCTCATCGCGGCCGTGGTCACGCGGCTCGGCCTGCTGGCGTCCGCCGCCTGGGTGGTCACGCTGACCGATCCCATTTTCGTGCTCGAGGATTTCGCCGTTTCATGGCGCGATCTGCTGCTTCTGTCCGGCGGTCTCTTCCTGCTCGCAAAATCGACCCTCGAAATCCATGAATCCGTGGAAGGCGAGGCAGAAGAGGAATGCGGGCCTGCGAAAGTCGCCAAGAGCGCGCTGGCCATGGTCGTGCTTCAGATCGCCGTCATCGACATCGTCTTCTCCTTCGACAGCGTCATGACCGCCGTCGGCATGTCCGATCATTTCGAGATCATGGCGACCGCCGTGGTCATCGCCGTCATCGTGATGATTTTCGCCGCCGAGCCCGTCAGCGCCTTTGTGGAGAAGCATCCGACGGTGAAGATGCTGGCGCTGAGCTTCCTGATCCTGATCGGCGTCTCGCTCATCGCCGACGGCCTGCATTTCCATATCCCGAAGGGCTATCTCTACTTCGCCGTGGCCTTCTCGGTCGGCGTGGAAGCGCTCAACCTCTGGGCGTCCCGCCGCAGGGCGGAAAGGGCCGCCTCGAAAGAATAATCATCGCGCCGCATGGGGGAGGGACCGGATGGCACGCACAGACGAGACCGGCTTGAAGAAGCCGGCGAACGCCGTCGTTATCCTGCTCGACAGCCTCAACCGCCACATGCTGGGCGCTTATGGCGGCACCGAGTTCGCAACGCCGCATCTCGACCGCTTCGCGCAGCGCGCAACGCGCTTCACGAACCACTTCACCGGCTCATTGCCCTGCATGCCCGCCCGGCACGACATCCTCTGCGGCGCGCTGGACTTACTCTGTCGGCCCTGGGGTTCCGTCGAAATCTGGGAAGACGCCATCACCTATGAGCTGCG
>CAYSVF010000233.1:0-4891 GCA_964434415.1 uncultured Parvibaculum sp. | reverse complement strand
GGCTGATGGCGGTGCGCCGTGCCTCGATCAACGACCTGCCCATCGCCGAAGCCGACCGGCTGTTCCGCTGGCCGCTCGGCCCCCGCCCCGAAAACCATCCCGGCCTTTCCGAGCTCGGCCTTTGACCCCCGACCGCCAACCGGCCGTCACCGGAAAGGGCGGCCACAGGAGAAGCGAGATGAAGCCCCGTCACCACCACTTCCCCCATCACCACCACTTCCCCCATCACCACCACTTCCATGTCGATCGCCATGGCACCGTCTTCGACCGCGAGGTCTTTCTTGCCATGAGCCTCGCAGCGCTTGCGCGCACAGATAGATCCCCGCGCGACGAGCGACCCGTCGCGCTGCTGGATGCCCGCATGACGGCAAATGCCGTCTGGAGCACAGACGAAACGGTCGAGAAGACCGGCACGCTGCACCGGTAACTTTCCGGCGCCGATTTCCACAGACAAAGGTCGCGCGAAAGCGGGACCCGCCAATTCGGATGCGTAACCCACGATCCGTCTACGGATGGCTGCGCGCCGAAATCGCCGAACCCGGCAAACCAGACCCGCACCCTCGCGGCAAACCGAAAGGACCAACGACATGAAGACCATCAACACCCTCATCGCCACGGCCACGTTCGCCGGCGCGCTCTTCGCCTCCAGCGCCGCCTTTGCGGTCGACGAATACAATGTTTCCACGGGCACGACGCTCACCAATGCAGGGATCGCGCTGCGCGGCGACGACGCGGTGGCGCTCGCAACCGGCCTCGACGTCCTGCCCGGTCGCGCCGAGTTCACCGTGGAGCGCGACGGTGTCGCCTATTATTTCTCGTCGAAGGAAACGATGAAGCAGTTCGCGGCGGACCCGGACCGCTACATGCCGCAATATGGCGGCTTTTGCGCCTTCGGCGTCGCCATCGGCAAGAAGCTCGACGCGAACCCGCATTTCGCCGACATCGTCGACGGCAAGCTCTATCTCTTCCTGAACGAAGTGGCGTTCGAGAAGTACAAAGAGGACAAGGCCGGCACGCTGGAAAAGGCCGAGAAAAACTGGCCGGGCATGCACCACCTCGCCGTCTCCGAGGTCAATGGCGGCTGACGCCGGCCATCTCGAGAGACCACGTCTCAATACAGCGGGCGGCACCCTTCGCGGGCGCCGCCCGTTTTACCTGTCCCATGTGCGTTAAAGGAGCTGCCCTTCGGCAAAGGCCGTCACCGCGCCGAAATGGCAGATGGCGGCGGCGAGCACGAAGGCGTGCCAGATCGCATTCTGAAAGGGCAGCCTCTCCCAGACATGGAAGATAATGCCGATGGAATAGAGCGCGCCGCCAATCGCGATCAGCGTCAGCACTTGCGCGTTCATCACATCCGACAGCGGCCCCAGAATGAAAGCCCCGCTCCAGCCCTGGCGAGATAGAGCCCGATCGCCAGCCGGTCGAAGCGGCGCGGCATGGCGAATTTGATGGCGATGCCCGTCACCGCCGCCGTCAGCAGCAGCGCGTAAACCGTGGCGACCCACGGATCGCCGATATCGGCCAGCATGAAGGGCGAATAAGTGCCCGCGATGAGCAGGAAGATCGCCGAATGGTCGAAGCGGCGCAAAATCTCCTTTGCTCCCCCCTGCGAGATCGTGTTGTAGAGCGCGGAAAAGGTGAGCGCGGCGCAGAGCGACAGCGCATAGATGACGACCCCTGTCACCAGCGTCGCGCTGCCCTGTGCCGCCGTATAGGCGATCAGCCAGACGCCGCCCGCCACGCTTGCGCCCACGCCCAGTACATGAATGACGGTATCCGCGCGAAGCTCCGCGCGGGCGGGCGTTCTGACAGGAGGTTTTTCGGCGGCGCTCATGTTTTGCGCAATCCCTTCCCTCGATCCCTTTCCTTTGATCCCTTCCCTGGGGCGGTCAAAAGATCGGCCGGGGCCTCAGATAGCTGTCGTCGAAATCGCAATATCGGCTCAGGCTTGAAAAGTCCATGATGTAAAGGCGGCCATCCGCAATGCCGGCCCATCCCTTGTCCTTCAGCTCTTTCAGCATGCGGTTCACATGCTCGAAGGAAAGGCCCATCGCGTCGGCGAGATGGCGCTGGCGAAGCGGGAAGGGGCAATAATCATTGCCCGCCACACCCAGCATTTTCTGCCGCGTATGGGTTTCGAGCAGGAAATGGGCGAGGCGTTCCATGGCGCTGCGGCGGCCGATATCGGTCATATGCTCGAACAGCAAGGCCTCTTCCGATTGCGCCAGCGTCGCCAGGGCACGAGAGAGAACGGCGTTCTCGCCGAACCGCTTCTTCAGATCCGCGGTGGAGAAGACGCATAATTCGACATCCGTGATCGCCTCGATGGAGTAGCCGTCGCCATTGGCAAGCTCGAAATCGGCGTCGATGAAACTTCCCGCCATCAGAAACGAGGTGATCTGCACCTTGCCGCTTTCCAGCGCCCGCTGGCGCATGGCCCATCCGGAGAACAGCGTCATGCTCTCTTCGCCATTGGCATCGTGATCGATGATGACCTCGCCCGCCCGGACATGGCGGGTACCCGTTCTCACGGACTGGATGGCCTCCAGCTCCTCCGGGTCGAGCGGCATGAAGAGCGCCTGCTTGCGGACCGGACAGGACTGGCAGTTTCGGGGAGGCTGTGACGTCAAATTCTGCTTCTTCATTCCCGGCCCAAGTGTCGACCGACTGTTTCCTTCGATGCCGAACGCCCGATCGGGCCGGCGCGATTCGTCTGCGGGAGATATACCGCCCTCCCCAGAATTTACATCATTTCGCCGGACTTCAAGGATGTCTGCGTTCCACCACGAAACAGGCCGCGCCGCATGGCCGCCGCGCCTTGCGATCCCGGCGTCCCCGCCGGGCGGAAAAACCGCCCCGGCGCGCGGGTCGGCGGGGCGGTTTTCACAAACACTCACGATAGTTGCATTTCCGCCGCACCCTCTGAAACCCCGCCCTTTCCGCGCGGAACACGAATTTCCGGCAGGGAACCGCCGCCCTGGCGAGGGCGGAGCGGCATGTGGGGCATGCGGGAATGCAACACCCTCGCCCTGTCATTCATCCGTCACAAAACCCCAAAGGAACCGTCACAGAGCGCCCTTATTAGCGACGGTCATGGGGGGCGTTGGCGGCAAGACCGCTGCTCGCAATCCTGATCAGAATGACCCATTAAACACGGAGACGTCTCATGACGTTGCGCAATATCCTGCTTGCGGGTACCGCTCTCGGTGCCGCTGCATTCCTCGCCGTCCCGGCCCAGGCCGGTTCGAAGGATTGCTGTGGCGATGTCGATGCCCTGAAGCAGCAGATCAACGATCTGCAGCAGAAGGTCGATGACCTCGCGATCAACTACGGCAACCAGATCAAGGACCTTCAGTCGCGCAAGAGCGACGTGATCGTCAGCATGAAAAACGGCGCGCCGACTTTCTCGACGGCCGACGGCGCCTACACCATGACCATTTCCGGTCGCTTCCACCTCGACGTGGGCACCTATAGCGGTCTGTCCGACGCCGAGCGCACGGGCTTTGGCCTCGGCGCCGACGCCGGCCAGGGCAACGCGACGTTCCGCCGTCTCATCCTCGGCGTGAAGGGTACCTTCGCAAAGGACTGGGGCTACGACCTGTTCTTCAACTTCGCGGATTCCGGCGGCAACCCGTCCGGCTCGATCTACGAAGCCGCGCTGCACTACAAGGGCATCAAGAATGTCGACGTCGTCTGGGGCGCGATCCAGCCGATCCTGACGCTGGACGACACGGTGTCCTCGAACGACATCACCTTCATGGAACGTGCGAACGCCAACAACCTGATGACGGGCATCGGCGCGTCTGACGGCCGTATGGCTTTCGGTGTCACCGGTCACGGCGACAACTTCTATGCCGGCGCCTACTACACGATGGACTCCAAGGGCTCCAACCAGGACTACACCACTCAGAACGTGGTGGGTCGTGTTGCGGTCGCCTTCCATCCGGATGACGCCTCCGTGGTTCACCTCGGCGCGTCGGGTACGTACAACTTCGATACGAAGAACTCCTCGTACCGCTTCCGCGAGCGTCCGGAAATGCGCATCGACGGCGGCAGCTTCCGCTCGATCGATACCGGCACCATCACCAATATCGACAACATCGCCGCTTATGGCCCGGAACTGGCGTTCGCCTACGGCCCGGTCCGCGCTCAGGCCGAATACTACATGTTCGACGTGAACCGCGACGGCGCCAACCCGGACTACAACTTCAACTCCTGGTACGTGTCTGCGTCCTGGGTGATCACGGGCGAAAACTACGTCTATGACATGAAGAAGGCGCGCTTCAAGGGCGTGAAGCCGGCCGATCCGTTCTCCATGGGCGGTGGCGCAGGTGCCTGGGAAGTTGCGGCCCGTTACTCGGAAGCCGATCTCAACGACAACGGCATCCTGGGCGGCGACCAGAACATCTGGACCTTCGGTCTGAACTGGTATCCGAACAACAATGTCCGCTTCATGCTCGACTACAACACGGTCGAAGTGAAGGTTCCGGGCGCGTCGGCCGATTTCGACCAGGTCGGTCTGCGTACGCAGTTCAGCTTCTGATCTAATCCTCGCAGGATAAGTCAGACGATGCCCCGGCGGGTAACCGCCGGGGCATTTTTCGTTTTAGGAAGCGGGGAAACAGCGGACGAAATCCGTCATCGCGGGGCGCGGGGCAAACGCAAGAGAATCAGTCGAGCTGTTTCAGGCCGAGCTGTTCGATTTCCTGGCCCGAATAGACATAGGGCAGCGGGTAATAGCCTGCGAGCGCGGCGTCCTTCTGCCCGTCCAGCGAAAAGGCGTAGGTGAAGAACTCCCGGACCGGCGCGGACAGCGGCGCGTCGGGCGCCTTGTCCACATACTTGTAGAGAAAGCGCGTGATCGGGAAGTCGCGGCGATAGGCATTCATCT
>CAYSVF010000232.1:0-4930 GCA_964434415.1 uncultured Parvibaculum sp. | reverse complement strand
TTCATGAACCCCGGTTCCTTTCTTCGCAGATGCGAAGCGAGGATCGGGGTTTTTGTTTGCAAGGCGCCCTGCCCCTCGCCGTCATGGCCCGGCTTGTCCGGGCCATCCACGTCTTTCTTCTGTCGCCAAGACGTGGATGCCCCGCATGAAGCGGGGCATGACGAAAAGAGGGATGCACAAACCTCAAAATCATCCCGATTGACCCCGAAGCTGAACCGTGGTTCATTCTCTTCTGAACGGCAATTCACTCAAAGCTTTCAGAGGTTCGCATTGGCCTATCGCCGGACAGGGAAAGTCTCCGCCCGCCTCGCCGACAATCGGCGGCGTATCCTGAATTCAGCCCGTGAAATCGTGGCTGAAGGCGGATTCAGCGCCGCGCAGATGAGCGAGGTCGCGCGCCGCGCCGGCGTCGCCACGGGCACGCTTTACCGCTATTTCCCCTCCAAGGAGGATCTCTGCCGGCAGGTGTTCCGCGAGGTGTCGACCCGCGAGATGAACATACTTGCGAATATTGCTTCAGAGGATGCGCCCGCCCTGGAGCGGCTCGAAGCGGTGCTGCGGACCTTCGCGGGCCGCGCCATTCAGGGCCGCCGCCTCGCCTATGCGCTGCTGGCCGAGCCCGTCGATGTGGGCCTCTCGGAAGACCGCACAAGGTTCCGCCGCACGCATGCGCAGGTTTTCGCGGGCATTCTCGAAGATGCCATCGAGGCGGGCGATATTCCGCGGATCAACACGCAGATCGCGGCGGCCTGCATCGCGGGCGCCATTCCGACGGCGCTGATCGGCCCGCTTGCGCCGGAGTCGCATGACATTGAAGCCCAGTCCGGCGAGCGCGTGCTGGACGACATCGTCGCCTTCTGCCTGGCCGCGGTTCATGCCGCGCCCGGGATAGCGGCGAAAAAGAACGAGAAAACCGAAGAGCGGAGGATCGCATCATGAGTGCCCGTATGGTCAGCGCCAGCGCGCTTTTGTCTCCCCAGCAGCTTGCCGTGGTGCGCGAGCGCTCCGACCTTCGGGGCACATGGCTCGTCATCCATGCCTGGGGCGTCATCTTCCTGTCCATGGCGATGTTCGCCTGGTTCCCGAACCCGCTCACCTTCATCGCCGCATTGGTGCTGATCGGCGGACGCCAGCTCGGCCTTGCGATCCTCATGCATGACGGCGCGCATGGCATCCTCACGAAGAACCAGAAGCTCAACAATTTCCTGAGCCAGTGGTTCTGCGCCTATCCGATGCTGGCCGAAACGGGCGCCTATCGCCGCTATCACCTGAAGCATCACGCCAATACGCAGCAGAAGGAAGATCCCGACCTCATCCTGTCGGCGCCCTTCCCCATCACGCGGAAGAGCTTCCGCCGCAAGGTCATCCGCGATCTGACCGGCCAGACCGGCTATCAGCAGCGCAAGGCGCAGGTGCTGAACGCCATCGGCCCGTCGGATTGGCCGCTCTCCCGGCGCATTGCGAATTTCAACAAGAAGCTGGGCAAGTCCGCGCTCACCAATGCGGTGCTCTTCGCCATTCTCTGGGCGGCCGGGCATCCCTGGTATTTCGTCACGCTCTGGGTTCTGCCGCTGCTCACCTGGCACCAGTTCATCACCCGCGTGCGCAATATCGCCGAGCACGCCATGGTGGATAACGACGATCCGTTCCGTTACGCCCGCACCACGCGCGCCGGTCTCTTCATGCGCGCCATCCTCGCCCCCTATTGGGTGAATTATCACGTCGAGCATCACCTGATGATGTGGGTGCCCTGCTACAACCTGCCCAAGGCGCAGGCCTATCTCACCGCCAACGGTTTCGGCGAGAAGATGGAGATCAAGGACAGCTATTTCGACGTGATCCGCATGGCGACTTCGCGTCCCGACAGCGACGACAAGCCCGGCGAGCTGAAGCACAATGCGCGCCGCCGCCGGGTGGAAGGCTCCATGGGCGAGGGCTTCGAGCCCAACAAGGACGCTGCGTAAGCTGCCCTTCCGAATTTGCGACAAGGCCCGCCTTTCCGGAGGCGGGCCTTTCCGTGTTAAACCTCTCCCTAACAAGACATTTGAGGGAGAAAGCGTCCATGAGCGCCGCAGAACAGAACCAGCCTGAAATCACCGAGGTGCGCGAGGCGCACCGCTTCGACGTGAAGCGCCTCGAAGACTGGTGCCGCGACCATGTCGAGGGCTTTTCCGGCGATCTGGAGGTCCGCCAGTTCGAGGGCGGGCAATCGAATCCCACCTTCCTCCTGACGAGTGGCGGCAAGCGCTATGTCATGCGCAAGAAGCCGCCCGGAAAGCTGCTCGCCTCCGCCCATCAGGTGGATCGCGAATACCGCGTCATGAAGGCGCTCGGGCCGACGGATGTGCCGGTCCCGCATATGTATGCGCTGTGCGAGGACGACGACGTCATCGGCACGGCCTTCTATGTCATGGAATATCTGGAAGGCCGCGTCTTTGCCGACCAGACCTTGCCCGGCTCCACCGAGGAAGAGCGCCGCTCGATCTATGCCAATCTCGCCGAAAATCTCGCCAAGCTTCATGCCGTCGATTACGAGGCCGTCGGCCTTTCCGATTTCGGCCGCCCCGGCAATTATTTCGAGCGGCAGATCGGGCGCTGGATCAAGCAGTATCGCGGCGCGCAGACCGACGACATTCCCTCCATGGAACAGCTCATCGACTGGTTGCCGCGGAACATTCCCGACGAGCCTTCCGTCACCATCGCGCATGGCGATTACCGGCTCGGCAATGTGATGTTCCATCCGACCGAACCGCGCATGATCGCCGTTCTGGACTGGGAGCTGTGCACCATCGGGCACCCGCTGGCCGATGTGGCCTATACCTGCATGTTCGACCTGATGGCCGTGTCCGCGACCGCCGCGCCGATCGACCGTTCCGCCACGCCGGGCATTCCGACGGTGGAGGAATTTGTCGCCAATTACTGCCGGCAGGCGGGCCGCGACGGGATCGAGGATATGAACTTCTATCTCGCCTTCTCCATGTTCCGCCTCGCCTCTATCAGCCAGGGCGTCTACAAGCGCGGGCTGGACGGCAATGCGAGTTCGGAACGGGCCAAGACCATGGGCGATGCCTGCCGTCACCTGGCGGACAAGGCATGGGAAATCGCGCAGTCGAGTTGACCGGCGCGGCCGTGTCCGGATCATGCTTAAGACGGGCTTAACGGCGCGGTTTTTCGCTCGGCCAACAAGATGTTCTTAAAGAATCGCGCCTAACCTCTCCGGAATGAAGGAAACACCGTCCATTGGGGCGGTATGGGGCATTCCATCCGGAGGTCGCGCATGCACCCCTCGAAGGCGCAGCAGTCGAGCGCCCTGAACGAGGAAACGAAACGCCCGGCGGAAGCGGCGGCGGAAGCCGCGCTTGCGCCTGCGAAGTTGTATGTGCAGCCCTCCGCCCAGCTCTTCCGTTCGCTGATCGAAAACGCCTCCGACATCTTCTCCATCATTCTGCCCGACGGGACGATCGGCTATCTCAGCCCGGCCGCGTCCGGCGTGTTCGGCTTTTCCGCCGAGGAGGCCGTCGGACGGAACATTCTGGAAATGGTCCATCGCGACGACCGCCCCCAGTTGAGGGACGATCTGGCAAGCTGCCTCAGCCATCCGGCCGAACCCTTGCGCATCCGCACGCGCATGCGCTCATCCGACGGATCGTGGCGGGTCATGGAATCGCGGGCGCAGAACCATATCGACGATCCCGAGATCGGCGGCATTCTCTGCATCACGCGCGACGTCACGCAGTCGGAGGAAATGGCCTCGCTGCTGCGCGAAGCCGAAGAGCTGGCGCGCTTCGGGCACTGGCGCTGGGTGAAGGGCGATCCCTCGCCCACCTGGTCGCCCGGCGTGGCGCGCATTCTGGGGCGGTCGGTTTCCGGCATGCCCAAAAGCGGCAACTGGTACGAACAGCTCGTCCATCCCAATGACCGCGACGAGTTGCTGTCGAAATTCATCGAAGCCTTCGAAACCCATACGCCGATCCACTGCGTCACCCGCTTCCGCGCCTCCGACGGCACATGGCGCCACATCAAGATCCACGCCTATTCGGAAGTGGACGCGCATGACGAAATCGGCGCCCTTGTCGGGCTGGCGGAGGATGTGACGGAAGAGGTTCAGGCCGACCAGGCGCTGCGTACATCTGAGGCCCGCTATCGTCTGTTGACGGAGGAAGCCTCCGACGTGGTGGCGCAATATGCGCTGGACGGCACGGTTCTCTACATCTCGCCGTCCGTGCAGTCGCTTTTCGGCTATCCGCCGGAAGACTATATCGGCACCCTCTTCGCCATGCAGCAGGTCCATCCCGACGACATGGCGTGGATGTCGCCCGCCTTTCTCGAGCTCGAACACAAGCGCGACATGGTCCGCTTCGAATATCGCGCCAGGCATGCGAGCGGCGACTATATATGGGTCGAGACGACCATGCGCGCCACGCGCAATCTGGGCGAGCGGGTGGAGATCATCGGCGTCACGCGCGACATCAATGCGCGCAAGGCCTATGAGGCGGAACTCAAGGAAGCGCGCGAGCGGGCGGAAACCGCCAGCCGCACCAAGTCGCGCTTCCTCGCCAATATGAGCCATGAGCTGCGCACGCCGCTCAACGCCATTATCGGCTTTTCCGAAATCCTCAATTTGCAGATGTTCGGCGAGCTCGGGCATGAGCGCTACAAGGAATACGCCCAGCTCATCAATGAGAGCGGCCAGCTCCTGCTCGACCTCATCAGCGACATTCTCGACATATCGAAAATCGAGGCGGGCAAATACGAGCTGCATCCGGAAGAAGGCGACATGCATCAGATCGCCGAGGCGACGCTTCGCCTGGTGCGCGCCAGGGCGGATGAAAACCGCCAGAAGCTGGACCTCATCGTCCCCGGACCGCAGCCTCTGCCCATCGTCGCGGATATCCGCGCGGTGAAGCAGATCCTGCTGAACCTTCTATCC
>CAYSVF010000231.1:0-4939 GCA_964434415.1 uncultured Parvibaculum sp. | reverse complement strand
TGATGGTGGAATCGGAAGCCAAGGAGCTTTCCGAAGACATCATGCTCGGCGCCGTCATGTTCGGTCATCGCGAGTTCCAGCCGGTGATCGACGCGATCATCCGCATGGCCGAGAAATGCGCGAAAGAGCCGCGCCCGGTCGATAAGGCCGACACCTCCGATATCGAGGCGAAGGTCCGCGCTCTGGTCGAGGCCGATCTGCGCGCCGCCTACCAGATCAAGGAGAAGGCCGCCCGTCAGGAAGCCGTCGCCCAGGCGAAGGACAAGGCCAAGGCCGAGTTCTGCAATCCTGAAAAGGAAGACGCCATTGCGGACACCGTGCTGAGCGGCGTCTTCAAGACCATCGAGAAGGACATCGTCCGCAACTCGATCCTCGACACCAAGAACCGCATCGACGGCCGCGACCTCGAAACGGTCCGTCCTATCGTGTCGGAAGCGGGCATCCTGCCGCGCACCCATGGCTCGGCGCTCTTTACCCGTGGTGAGACGCAGGCGCTTGTGGTGGCCACGCTGGGCACCGGCGAAGATGAGCAGTTCGTGGATGCGCTGGAAGGGACCTACAAGGAAAACTTCCTGCTTCACTACAACTTCCCGCCCTTCTCCGTGGGCGAGACCGGCCGCGTCGGCTTCACCGGCCGTCGTGAAGTCGGTCACGGCAAGCTTGCCTGGCGTGCGCTGCGCGCCGTGTTGCCACCCAAGGATCAGTTCCCCTACACGCTGCGCCATGTCTCGGAAATCACCGAGTCGAACGGCTCGTCCTCCATTGCGACCGTTTGCGGTTCCTCCCTGGCCATGAAGGAAGCGGGCGTGCCGCTGACGCGCGCCGTTGCGGGTATCGCCATGGGCCTCATCAAGGAAGGCGACCGCTTCGCGGTGCTCTCCGACATTCTCGGCGATGAGGATCACCTCGGCGATATGGACTTCAAGGTGGCCGGTACGGAGCAGGGTGTGACCTCGCTCCAGATGGACATCAAGATCACCGGCATCACCGAGGAAATCATGCAGATCGCGCTTGGCCAGGCCAAGGGCGGCCGCCTGCACATTCTCGGCGAGATGGCCAAGGCGCTCGACACGGCCCGCCCCGAAATGGGCGAATATGCGCCGCGCATCGAAGTGATCACGGTCCCGACCGACAAGATCCGCGACGTGATCGGCACGGGCGGCAAGGTCGTCCGCGAGATCGTGGAAAAGACCGGCGCCAAGGTCGACATTTCCGACGACGGCACCATCAAGGTCGCGTCCTCCGACGCCGCCTCGATCAAGGCCGCGCTGGACTGGATCAAGGGCATTGTGGCCGAGCCGGAAGTCGGCGAGATCTATGAGGGCACGGTTGTGAAGGTTGTCGATTTCGGCGCCTTCGTGAACTTCTTCGGCCCCCGCGACGGTCTCGTGCACATCTCGCAGCTCGCGCCGAACCGCGTCGAATCCGTTGGCGACATCGTCAAGGAAGGCGACAAGGTGAAGGTGAAGCTTCTGGGCTTCGACGATCGCGGCAAGGTCCGTCTTTCAATGAAGGCGGTGGACCAGGAGACCGGCGAGCCGGTCGAAGGCTTCGAAGACGAGCAGCCCCGCGACAAGGGCCCGCGCAAGCGCCGCAACCGGGACGACTAAGTCTCGTTTCGCCGGTTCACGCCGGCGTCACCTTGCAGCATGATAAGGGGCTCCGCGCCAACCGCGCGGGGCCCCTTTTCCTGTTCGGAGCTTCCCATGCTGCGCATCCTCGGTTTTTGTCTTCTGTTTCTGGCTGTCGCCTTTCCCGCCGCGGCCGAAAAACTCGCAAAAACCAAGGACGGTCCGCCGCCGCCCTTCGCGGTGGAAGAGTTGCAGGCCCGCGAGGCGCAGCGCCGGTCGGCGGATTTCGACCTCTGGAAGAAACACATCACCGCCTTCGACAAGGACCGGCTGTCGCGTATGGCCGAAGCCATCGGCCAGGGGCTCGACGAGGCGAAGGCCAATGCCGATCCGAAGGACCTGGCTCATGTGAAGGCGATCCTCGGCGCGGATACGCTGACCCTGACGCCCGATACGCTGGTCAAGGCGTATCGCTGCCGCACCATCAAGGTCGGCGGTCCCATCGGCTCGGCGGTTATCTATGGCTGGTTCAAGTGCAACATCGCGAAGATGCCCGATGGGCGGCTCTTCTTCGAAAAGACCACCGGGTCGCAGCGTATGACCGGCTATCTCTATCCGATGAGCGATACGAAATGGGTGCTGCTCGCCGCCCCGAACAAGGATCATTCGGGCCCCGCCCGGGACTATTCCGGCCCCAAGGGCGGCCTCACCGACCCGCAGATGCAGGACCGGGTCGGCGTGATGGAGTGGCTGCAGAACGGGCGCTACCGGATTGTCTTTCCTTACCCGGTTCTGGAATCCACCTTCGACATCGTCGAGATGGAATGCGCCTGCTCGATGGGCGAGTAGGCCCGCCGGAGCTCACTTGCTGGTGAGCTTGGCCGCGTCCTTTTCGCCCTTGGTCGGCGCGCCGCCGCTTTCCTGCTCGGCAGCCTCGCGCAGATCGTCGGTGCGCGGCATGCCGATCACATTGTAGCCGGCATCCACATAGTGGATTTCGCCCGTGACACGAGCGGCAAGGTCGCTCAACAGGTAAAGACCGGCGCCGCCGACATGGTCGAGCTCGATGGACTCCTTGAGCGCGGCGTGCTGCTTGTTCCACTTGAACACGAAGCGCGCATCGCCGACCGCGGAGCCGGCCAGCGTGCGCATGGGGCCTGCGGAAATCGCATTGACGCGGATGCCGTCGCGGCCGAGATCGGCGGCGAGATAGCGCACGCTCGCTTCAAGCGCGGCCTTGGCGACGCCCATGACGTTGTAATTGGGCATGACGCGCTGCGCACCGTCATAGGTGAGCGTGACCATCGCCCCGCCATCCGTCATCAGCTCGCTCGCGCGATGTGCGACGGCTGTGAAGGAGTAGCAGGAAATGTCCATCGTCCGCAGGAAGTTCTCCCGCGTCGTGTTCACATACCGGCCCTTGAGTTCGTTCTTGTCGGAATGGGCGACGGCATGGACGACGAAGTCGAGCGAGCCCCATTCCTTCTTCAGCGTGGCGAACACCTCGTCCATCGACGCATCGTCCGTCACGTCGCAGGACAGCACGATGTTGGAGCCCACGGACTCCGCCAGCGGCTTCACACGGCGGCCGAAACTGTCGCCTTGATAGGTGAAGGCCAGTTCAGCCCCATGCATGGCAAGCGTGCGGGCAATGCCCCATGCGATCGAATGATCGTTTGCGACGCCCATGATGAGGCCGCGACGGCCCTTCATGAGTTCGCCGGAGAGCTGCAACGTCTCGTCCGTCTTGTGTCCCTTGTCTGGCATGGTTCCCCGACCCGATGATTACTGGCCCGACCGAAAGGCGCGGTCCATCCCCCTACTCAAACTTTCTGCCGCCGTGTCTCAAGCGTCATAGCGCTGGAAGACGAGCGAAGCGTTCGTGCCGCCGAAACCGAAGCTGTTCGACATGGCGATATTGATATCCGCATTGTCGATCCGGGAGCGGACGATATTCGCATCCGCCAGCTCAGGATCGATTTCCTCGATATTCGCACTTTCCGCGATGAAGCCGTTCTTCATCATCAGCAACGTGTAGATCGCCTCGTGAACGCCCGCCGCGCCCTGCGCATGGCCGGTCAGCGATTTGGTGGCGCTGATGGGCGGCATGTCCTTGCCGAAGACTTCCTGGATCGCCTTCACTTCCGGCACGTCGCCGACAGGTGTCGAGGTCGCGTGCGGATTGATGTAGTCGACCTTGTCTTTCACGTTCTCCAGCGCAAGCTGCATGCAGCGCACCGCACCCTCGCCCGAGGGGGCGACCATGTCCGCGCCGTCCGCCGTGGCGCCGTAGCCGACGATTTCGGCGTAGATCTTGGCGCCGCGCGCCTTGGCATGTTCCAGCTCTTCGAGAACCAGAATGCCGCCGCCACCGGTAATGACGAAACCGTCGCGGTCCTTGTCATAGGCGCGGCTCGCCTTTTCCGGCGTCGCATTGAATTTCGAAGACATCGCGCCCATTGCGTCGAACAGCACCGACAGCGTCCAATCGAGCTCTTCGCCGCCACCGGCGAACATCATGTCCTGCTTGCCCCACTGGATCATTTCCGCCGCGTTGCCGATGCAATTGGCGCTGGTGGAACAGGCGGAGCTGATCGAATAGTTCACGCCCTTGGTCTTGTACCAGGTGGAAAGATTGGCCGAGCAGGTGGAGGACATCGCCTTGGGTACGGCAAACGGGCCGACGCGCTTGGGTCCCTTGCCTTCCGCGCGGGTCGTGTCGGCGGCTTGCACAATGGCTTTGGTCGACGGGCCGCCCGACCCGACGATGAGGCCCGTGCGGGGATTGCTGACATCGCTTTCCTCGAGGCCGGCATCCTGGATCGCCTGCTCCATGGCCGCGCAGGCATAGGCCGCGCCGTCGCCCATGAAGCGGCGCGCACGCCGGTCCACGATCTCGTCGGGGTTCACTTTCAGACTGCCATGCACCTGGCTCTTGAAGCCGAGGCGCTCATAGTCCTCCGCTTTCACGATGCCGGAGCGCGCATCCCTGAGGCTCGACAGGACTTCCTGCGAGTTGTTCCCGATACTGCTGATGATACCCATGCCCGTGACGACGACCCGTCTCATGGCAGCCTCTCTTTCTTGAGGATCACACTGTTCCGCGACCGCCGCCCGTCAGGCCGGCTGCTCGTCCGCGCCGAACAAACCCACTTTCATATCGCTGATCGTGAAGGCGACCTCGCCATCGGCCTTGATGATGCCGTCGGCCACGCCAAGCACCAGCTTGCGGTTGATGACGCGCTTCAGGTTGATCGTGTATTCGATCTTTTTGATGGCAGGCGTCACCATGGCGGAGAATTTCACCTCGCCCACGCCGAGCGCACGGCCCTTGCCCTTGCCGCCGTCCCAGCCGAGAAAGAAGCCGA
>CAYSVF010000230.1:0-4964 GCA_964434415.1 uncultured Parvibaculum sp. | reverse complement strand
GCCGGTGGCGCATGAGACAACTCTCAATATTGGCGATCTCGAACTCGATCTCCTCAAGCGATTGGCAAGGCGCGACGGCAAGACGATCGAGCTGCAGCCTCAGGAATTCCGGCTTCTCGAATTCCTGATGCGTCATGCCGACCAGGTCGTGACGCGCACCATGCTGCTGGAACATGTCTGGGATTTCCATTTCGATCCGCAGACCAATATCGTCGAGACGAATATCAGCCGCCTGCGGAGCAAGATCGACAAGGGGTTCGAACGGGAGCTGATTCACACAATCCGCGGGGCAGGCTATGCACTTCGAACGCCTGAGTAGAGCGTTTCGCTCGACGGCCTTTCGCCTTTCCGCGGTCTTCGCCGCGATATTCATCCTGTCCTATGTCGTCGTTTTCGCAGTGACCTATTGGGAAGCGACCAATGCGTTGATTTCACAGCGGAGGGGCGCGATAGAGCAGGAATTTGCCGCCATGACAAACCGCTTCGAGCGCGGCGGGGTGGAGGCGGTGAAACGCGCGATCGACGAAGAAAGCACACCGCGTTCCGGATTTCCCGTGTTCGCCTTTATGAAGACCGCCGACGGGGCCTCCTTCGGGTCTGTGTCACCCGGCCATGTGAAGCCCGGCTGGCACGACTATCCGCAAGTCGCGCTCTCGTCGATGACAGCAGAGGATAGCGACGAGCATTTGCTCGCCGGTTACGCGGGCACGCTCTCGGATGGCAGTGTGTTTCTTCTCGGCTTCGACCGCTACAATATCGTGGAGACGCAGGAAGCAATTGCATGGGCGTTTACATGGAGTGCGCTCGCCATGCTGGTTTTTGCCATTGGCGGAGGCTTTTTCGTTGGGAGGCGTGCGCTCTCCCGCATCGACCTCTTCAATGAAAAGCTTCGGGAATTCGAACGCGGGAAGCTCGACACGCGCTTGCCGGTGAGAGGCAACGCCGATGAACTGGACGAGCTTTCGGATTCGGTGAACCGGACGCTGGCGCGCGTCGAGGGTTTGATGGAAAGTCTCAGACAGGTTTCGAGCGACATCGCGCATGATCTGAGGACGCCCTTGACCCGCCTTCGGCAGCGGCTAGAGGTGGCGTCGGCGAATGCAACTACGGCGGACGACTACGCTGCAGCTATCGAAGATGCGCTGGGACAGGCAGACTCCATTCTGGTGACTTTTTCCGCCCTTCTGCGCATCGCGCAGATCGAGGCAGGAGCGCGTAGAGGAGGTTTCACAAAAGTCGATCTGAAAGATATTTGCATGTCTGTAGCCAGTGCTTATCGCGCCTCGTTTGAAGACGAAGGGCGGCGGCTAGACATGGAAGCCAGCCCGGGATTTTTCATTAACGGAGACAAGGATTTGCTTACCCAGACCCTGGCGAACCTGTTTGAGAACGTATTGAAACATACCCCCGGCGGCACGGCGATGAAGGTTTCGCTGGGGTCCGACGGCGACAAGATACGCTTGTCGATTGCGGATAATGGATATGGTATTCCGGATACGGAATGGGACAAGGTTTTCCAGCGCTTCTATCGGTTGGAAAGAAGCCGGACGACGCCGGGCAATGGCTTGGGGCTGTCTCTGGTCCGGGCGGTTGCGGATCTCCACGGCGCGAGGATCGTAAGACCTCCCCATGCCAACGGCTTTGCTGTTGCCCTGCTGTTTGACAGATCCTCATAGTCCGGCAGGCGACAATGTTCGATTCCATTCCTGACGCAGGTTCGACGTCTGTGACCACTTTTCGCGCTGCAGTGCCGGAGCCCGGTGACGCCTGCATCGAGCGGCGTCAGGTTTCTTTCTTCGGCTTTTGTCCGTATGAGAGAAATGCGTTGAAAACGTCGTCCATCTGGTCGTCGGAAAGCAGGACAGGCCCGCCTATGGCAAGCGTCCCGTAGTAGAAAGAGGCCTGCACCTCGACCTCGCTTGCAATCATGAGGGCTTCGGCGGGGCTCCGGCCCAGTGCGACCTGCCCGTGATTGGCCATGAGGCAGGCCCGGCGTCCTGCCAGTGTCGAGATGACGACAGACGCCAGCTCTTCCGACCCGAACAGAGCGTAGGGCGCGACAAGAATTTCCGGGCCGCCGCTGACGGCTGTCATATAGTGAAGCGGTGGAATGGATTTGTTGGCGCAGGCCAGCGTGGTCGCATATTGCGAATGGCAATGGACCACCGCGTTGACGTCGGGGCGCCCGGTCAGCAGGCCGACATGCATGCGCCATTCGCTGGTTGGTCTGAAATCTCCCTCATATGCGCCCGACCGGTCTATCTCCACAATGGAGTCCGGCGTGAGTTGGGCGGCTGGTATGCCTGAGGGCGTGACCAGAAACTTTTCGCCCCATCGGGCCGACGCGTTGCCGGCTGTGCCGTGGTTGAGGCCGGAAGCCTCCATTTCCTGCATCACGGCTACCAGTGCGTTGCGCAGCTCGTCGGGTCTAGCGTTCATGGGGGTGGTCTCTTTTTTTAAGGGCGCCGAGCGTTCCCGCGCCTTGCGCGACCAGGGCGGCTGTTTCCGTGGCGGCGACCATCGCTTCGCGGAAGGAAAGACCGCGCGAGAGGCCGTCTATGAAACCCGCGCAATATGAATCTCCGCAGCTTGTTGTA
Source organism: uncultured Parvibaculum sp. (assembly GCA_964434415.1). Classification (GTDB taxonomy): domain Bacteria; phylum Pseudomonadota; class Alphaproteobacteria; order Parvibaculales; family Parvibaculaceae; genus Parvibaculum. Next base: position 2,367 of record CAYSVF010000230.1, on the reverse strand, counting down.
TCGACCGGTGTAATTTTCTTTGCCGGAACTTCCACGATCTCGTTCTCGCAAAATCCGATACTGCCCTTATCGCCGCGTTTGACGATACAGGCACGTGCGCCCATGCCGACAAAGGTCTTGAGTGCATCCTCCGGAGACGTTTCGCCCAGCAGGACACGTACTTCCGCTTCGCTTGGCATGAAGCAATCGATATTGCGCAGCAATGGCCGCAAGACATCCAGCGTTTCCGGCTGGGGCGCGATAATGTCGCAGCTTGTAAAGGTACCGCTCGCGCGAATATCCGCAATGGCGGTAATAGCTTCACCCGTTGAAAGGTTGGGAAAGCCGACGCCGCCAAAGTGAAAGAAGCGGGATTGCTTCGCAGCCTCCACGGCTTGGCCGGATAGCGCCGTGAGAATGCTTGCGCCGAGCATATGAAAGACGGGGCGTTCGCCATCGGAACGGATGGTGAGCACGCTGGTGGATGTCGGCAACTCGTCGAGCCGGGCTATATGCGTGCAATCCACACCCGCCTTCTCCAGAAGGCTCAGCGTAATATCGCCATTCACATCTTTGCCAACGGCGGAAATAACGGCGGCCTTGAGGCCGAGCGTCGCCGCGACCATGGCCGTGCCGGAAGCGGTGCCCGCCGGTGCGAGCGCAATTTCCTCGACCAGCGTCGGTTGCTGTGCGTCCGGCAGGGCGTCCACAGGACGAACGAGAATGTCCAGCGTGGTCAGACCTGCGCAGATCAGGTCGGTCATGGTCGTCTTCCCTCTCTCCAAAAAGTCTCTTGCAACGAGGCTGTCGCCAATATAATAGTAATTACTATATTTTTGCAACCGGAGAAGCATGATGGGCGGCAAGATCGATCAGGAACTCAGGGCGAGAGCGGCCAAGGTCATCCCGGGCGGTATGTATGGTCATCAATCTGTGGGGCTTTTATCGGCAAACGCGCCGCAGTTCTTCGGCCGTGCGGAAGGGGCCTATCTCTGGGACGTGGACGGAAAGCGCTATATCGATTTCATGTGCGGCTACGGCCCAAACCTGTTTGGCTACCGCAATCGCGAAATTGATGCCGCCTATGCGAAGCAGATGTCGGAGATCGATGTGGCGACCGGTCCGACGCCGCGCATGGTCGAGCTTGCCGAAGCGTTCACCGCTATGGTGACCCATGCGAATTGGGCCATGTTCTGTAAGAACGGCACGGATGCTTCCAGCATGGCGCTGCTGGCAGCGCGCGCCTACCGTGATCGCAAGAAAGTGCTGATGGCGACCGGCGCCTATCACGGGGCCGCGCCATGGTGTACGCCCATTCCCGCCGGGACCGTGGAAGATGATCGCGCTCACTTCATCTATTATCAGTACAATGACGTAGAAAGCCTGGAAGATGCGGTGGTGCAGGCGGGCGACGACCTGGCTGCGGTCTTCGCGTCACCCTTCAAGCATGATGTCTTTGTCGATCAGCAACTTCCCGACCCCGCTTATGCCCGGCGCGCACGCGAACTGTGCGACGAAAAGGATGCGCTTCTGATCGTCGATGATATTCGTGCAGGCTTCCGCATCGAGCGTGATTGCAGCTGGAACCACCTCGGCGTTCAGCCCGACCTTTCGACATGGGGAAAGGCAATCGCGAATGGCCATCCGATATCCGCGCTGCTGGGAAACGAGCGCGCGAAGGAAGCGGCATCTCATATCTATGTGACAGGTTCGTTCTGGTTCGCGGGCGCAGCCATGGCGGCTTCCCTGGAAACGCTTCGTCTCATTCGCGAAACCGACTATCTGGAACGGACGATTGCGCTGGGCGACAGGTTGAGAGCGGGGCTCGCCTCCATCGCGAATACCTGCGATCTCAATCTCAGTCAGACGGGGCCGTCCCAAATGCCGCTCGTCATGGTTACGAACGAGGAGGGGAATTGCGATTTCGATCGTAGTACCGCCTTTGTCGACGGCATGCTTGCCGGCGGCGTCTATTTCCATCCTTTCCACAATATGTTCGTCGGCGCCGCCATGACGGAGGCGGATATCGACCGGACGCTGGAAGTTGCCGAGACGGTGATGAAAAAACTTCCCGATCCGGTCGCGGCCTGATCGTCGCAAGAGGTCGCGATCATGAACAGCAAGCGTCAATCCGGGATATCGGCAGGTCAGACTGCCGCCGCATTGGCGATCGGCTCGCTGGCGCTTCTTGTCCTTGGCCTGCAACCGATCCTTTTGGGCGGACTGGCCGAGGCCGGACGCATCACCATGTCCGGCGTCGGGCTGGTGGCTATGGGCGAAATCGTCGCGGTCGGTATTGGTGTGGCTTTGAGTGAAGCGGTCCTGCCCGTTTCGCAATACAAGCTGGTGGCATTCCTGGCGGCATTTGGCGTTGCGGCACAGGATGTC
>CAYSVF010000229.1:0-4972 GCA_964434415.1 uncultured Parvibaculum sp. | reverse complement strand
GCGCTGCGTCCTGATGTTCGACGGCCGCGATGCGGAAGCCGTTGCCGCGGCCCGAAACCACTGGAAGACGCTGAAAGACGCCGGGCACGACACGACCTACTGGCAGCAGAGCGATGCCGGGAAATGGGAAAAGAAGGCCTGAGGCCCGCCTGACCCCAGGCGGCCCGGCCATACATTTTTCGTCATCCCGATATGTAGATTTGCCCGATTGTCATTCGCCGTGGCGCGCTCCATCTTCTGCAGAGGCAAAATGGAGGTGAGGGGATCATGTCCAAATGGGTGAAGGTGACGCTCGGCGTCGTGGCGGTGTTGCTGGCGATCGGCGGCGCGGCTTATTGGTGGCTGATCGTGGATGGCGCCGCGCCCGACAAGGTGGCGGATTTCGCTCTCGATATCGACGATCTGCGCAAGCTGGCCAATGAACGGCCCGGCGACAAGCCTGCCGAAATCCGCGTCGAACAGGTCGCGGCCTTCGCCTTTCCGGCAACCGCCGTGGTGGCCGGCGACGGCTGGAAGACCGTATCCTTGCCGGTGTTCAGCTACCAGATCGCCTATCCGGACGGCCACACGGTGATCGTGGACACGGCGCTAAAAAAGGAGATGGGCGGCGACGATCTGCCCTTTTTCGACCCGCAAGCTTATGGCCGGATGGAGCGGGCGCTGGGCAATGCCTCACTGATCCTCATCACCCATGAGCATATGGACCATATCGGTGGGCTGACGGCATATCCCGATGTGCCCGCGATCCTGCCGCAGACCAAACTGACGGCGGAGCAGGTCGCCCATCCGGAACGCAGCGTACCGGCGAAATTCCCCGACGGGGCGCTCGATGGATATGAAGGGCTCGACTATGACCATTACGACGCCATCGCGCCGGGCATCGTCCTCATCAAATCGCCGGGCCATACGCCGGGCAGCCAGATGGTCTATGTTCAGACCGCGGACGGCAAGGAAGTACTGCTGATCGGCGATGTCGCCTGGCACTACAAGAACATCGAGGTGATGCGCGAGCGCGCCCGGCTGGTAACCAAATTCATGCTGAAGGAAAACCGCGATCAGGTGTTCAGCGAGCTGAAGGCGCTGGGCGAGCTGGCCGACGCGGCGCCGGATGTCGCGATCGTGCCGGGCCATGACGGCAAGGTGATGGCGCACCTGCTGGAAAACGGAACCCTCGTGAAGGGGTTCCGCTAGGACAGCAAAAAGCCCCGCATCCATCATCAGGATACGGGGCCAAAGACGCGAGGCGTCTTACAGGGCGTCATGCCGCCGCACTACCGCTTTAATTCAGGGCCGCCAGTACATCCGTGGTCGGTCTTGAGAAAGGGTAGGCGGGCTGCCGGTCTTATCCGGAAATCCGGAACGCCGGCTTGTGCAATCAGTCCAGAAACTTCAGGTTCTCGGCGGCGGACTTGCCGCTGCGCGAATCCTGAGTGAGTTCATATTCGATCTTCTGGCCTTCGCGCAGATTGCTGCCGCCCGCGCGTTCCACAGCACTGATGTGAACGAAAGCGTCGTTGCCGCCGTCATCCGGCTGGATAAAGCCAAAGCCCTTTTGGGCATTGAACCACTTTACGGTTCCTGTCGTCATATTGTGTTTCTTCCAAACATAGTGTGGTCGGCCCACACCTTGCGGGCCGTCGATATCGAATTGTCAGGTGAGATGATTATGAACTTGGGGCGGGCAGGGCCCGCACAAGGCCAACACGTCTGGCCGTCTATCGATCGAAAGGAACATAAATCCTGTTTGGGTAAAGTACAAGTATATTCAAAAAATTATTTATCCGGCATCGTTTAAAAAACCAGGAAATTCTCGGAAATAACGAGGAATTTCGCCGGTTTTAGGATGTTTTATCTTAATAAATTAGAGGGTTTTTGCAGTTGAGCTTTGCCATGGGGGCTTGGTACGTCCGGTCCGGGCTTGTTTCAGACGAGGAAGTTTCGCCGCAAGGAGGCGCAGTGTGACGGCAATTACCATTCGGCATCGGACGACCTACACCTATGAGGAAGCCGTCAGCCTGGGACCACACCGCCTGATGCTGCGGCCGCGCGAGAGCCGGGATCTGCGTCTTCTGTCGCATGAGGTGACGGTCACGCCAAAGGCCGAACTTGCATGGTCGAGCGACGTGTTCGGAAATGCCGTGGCGATTGCGTCGATTGCCTCGCCCACCGACCGGCTGGTGATCGACAGCGTCGCCTGTATCGAACTCGACAGCGAGCCATGGCCGGTCTTTCCCATCGCAGCCTCTGCGATCCGCTACCCGTTTTTATATTCCGAAGACGAATGGACCGATCTCGGCGCCCTGACGGTCCCTCAGTATGAAGATCCCGGCGACAGGTTGCGGATCTGGGCGAGGGGCTTCGTCCGGGGAGAGGAAACCGACACGTTGGCGCTGCTCAAGGACCTCAATACGGGTATCGGAGCAGGGATCGTCTATCGCGAGCGCGAGGAGGAGGGGACGCAGTCCCCTTGGGAAACGCTGGACCGGGGCACCGGCACCTGCCGCGATTTCGCCGTGCTGTTTGCTGAGGCGGCCCGCTCGCTCGGCTTCGGTGCGCGGATCGTCTCCGGCTATCTGAGTAATCCCGACGACCCGGACACGATCGGCTCGATGGAGGCCGGATCCACCCATGCCTGGGTGGAGATTTACGTGCCGGGGGCAGGCTGGATCAGTTTCGACCCGACCAATCGCGGGATGGGGGGATATAATCTCGTGCCGGTTTGCGTGGCGCGAAATATCCGCCAGACGATTCCCGTTTCAGGCAGTTTCACCGGCGGCCCCGCCGCCTTTCGCGAAATGGAGGTGGAGGTTTTCGTGTCCCGATAGCGCCATCACGCGCCCTCTCGAAATCGCATGCCGTCTCATGTTTGAATAGCGGTCCATCGTACGGATTGCGGACCCATGTCGCTCAGACCGCCAAATCTCTTTGCCGTCAAAACCCATGTGCAAACCGGCGAGCAGGTGCTGGACCAGGAAATCCTCGCCGAGCAGGCCTCCGCGCTGGGCCGGGCGGGCGAGAGCGTGGAAAAGGCGTTGAAGAAGCTGCGGGCCTGCGACTCGGAAGACGAGGCGCGCCCCGCGCTGGTGCAGGACGCGGCGGACAAGGTCTATGGCTTCCTGATCCAGCGTGAGCTTTGCGGCTTGCGCGACCGGCGCGAGGTCATCAGCGCCTACGGCATTCCGGGCGAGGTGCTGGCGCGGCTGGGCGTGGCGGGCCCGAAGAAATAGCCGCTCAATCCGCCGCCCTTCAATCCGCCGCCATGGCCTCTTCATAGGCCGCGCTCGCTTCGAGCCAGGCTTCCTCGGCGGCGTCCACCGCGCGCAGGGCGTCGGCGCGGGCCTTGGCAAGCTCGTTCGCCTTGTCGGGGTCGCGTTCGAAGAGGCCGGGTTCGGCAAGCTTCGCGTCGATCTTGGCGACTTCGGCCTGACAACGCGCGATTTCCTTTTCGGCGGCCTGCGCCTTTTTCTTCAGCGGTGCGAACTGCTCGCGCTTCTTCGCGGCCAGGCGGCGGGCTTCCCGCTTGTCGTTGGACGGACGCGGGGCGGCCGGGACTTCTTCCGCCTCTTCCTCGTCGGGTGCGATGGGGCGCACGCGCCGTGCCGGATCGAGCAGCCATTTGCGGTAGTCGTTCAGATCGCCCTCATAGGGCGCGACCGTACCGTCCGCGACCAGCCAGAGCCGGTCGGCGCAGGTTTCCACCAGATGGCGGTCATGGCTGATCAGGATGAAGGCGCCGTCATAATCGTTGATCGCCATGACGAGCGCTTCGCGGCTGTCGACATCGAGATGGTTGGTCGGTTCGTCGAGAATGATGAGATGCGGCTTGTGGAAGGTCGCGATGGCAAAGAGAAGCCGCGCCTTCTCGCCGCCCGACAGCTTTTCGACCTGGGTGTCCGCCTTGTCGGCGCCGAAGCCATAGGAGCCGGCGGCGGCGCGTACCTGCGCCTGCGTCGCATCGGGCATCAGCTCGCGGAAATGCTCATAGGGCGTCTCGCCCATATTGAGCTCGTCGAGCTGGTGCTGCGCGAAATAGGCGATGCGTAGCTTCTTGGAATCGTATTTGTGCCCGGCGCTGACACGCAGCCGGTCGCAAAGCAGCTTGGCGAAGGTCGATTTGCCATTGCCGTTCGCGCCCAGAAGCGCGATGCGGTCGTCCTGGTCGATCCGCAGGTCGAGGTCCTTGAGCACCGGCTTGTCGGGCTCGTAGCCGACCGAGGCATGTTCCAGCCGGATGATGGGCGAGGACAGCGGCTTGTCCGGCGCGGGAAAGCGGAAGGGCAGGACGCGCTCGTTCAGAATGTCGGTGATGGGCTCCATCTTCGCCAGCGCCTTCATGCGGCTTTGCGCCTGACGGGCCTTGGAGGCTTTCGCCTTGAAGCGCTCCACGAAGCTTTCCATGTGGCGGCGGGCGTCTTCCTGCTTCTTCTTCATCGACATCTGCAGGAGCAGCTTCTCGCGGCGCGTCTTCTCGAAGCGGTCGTAATTGCCCGCATAGAAGGTCAGCTTCTTGTGCTCCAGATGCAGAATCGACTGCGCGACATTGTTCAGCAGGTCGCGGTCATGGCTGACGATGAGGACGGTATGCGGGTAATGGCGCAGATAATCCTCAAGCCAGATCGTGCCTTCCAGATCGAGATAGTTGGTCGGCTCGTCGAGGAGCAGCAGGTCGGGCTCGGAGAAGAGCACCGCGGCGAGCGCCACGCGCATCCGCCAGCCGCCGGAAAAATCCGAACAGGGCCGCGCCTGGGCGTCGTCGTCGAAACCGAGACCGGCCAGGATCGAGGCCGCGCGGGCAGGGGCCGCATGGGCGCCCATATCGGCAAGCCGCGTGTGGATTTCCGAAATGCGGTGCGGGTCGGTCGCCGTTTCGGCTTCCTCCAGCAGCGAGGCGCGCTCCAGATCGGCGGCCAGCACCGTATCGAGCAGCGTGATGGGCCCGGCGGGCGCTTCCTGCCGGACCATGCCGATCCGC
>CAYSVF010000228.1:0-4985 GCA_964434415.1 uncultured Parvibaculum sp. | reverse complement strand
CGGACAGACTCTCGGCATTGACCTCGACCTTTCGCACCGGCCTGTCCTGCCGAAAACCGAGATGCTGACCCTCGTCTCACGGCGCGACTACGGCGCTGAGGTTCAGGCCCCGACCGCGATCCTGCGCTTCAGCCTGCCGCGCGTCTCGTTCTGGCAGAAGCTGACCGGGGCCGGGTTCACCCGGTTCGACGCCGGCGACCTGATCGGTGTCGTGCCGGAAGGCAGCACTGTCCCGCGGCTCTACTCGCTGGCCTCCGCGCGCCAAGACGGGTTCGTCGAGATCATCGTGAGGAAACATTCCGGCGGCCTCTGCTCGGGTCGGCTCACGGCGCTGGAGCCCGGCGACAGGATTTCGGCCTTCCTCCGCCGTAATCCCGGTTTCCGCCCGGGTCGCGGCCAAGCGCCCTTGATCCTGATTGGCGCCGGGACCGGTATCGGGCCGCTCGCGGGCTTCGTGCGCGGCAATACTCGGCACAGGCCTGTCCACCTCTTCTTCGGTATGCGCCATCCCGATAGCGACTTCTTCTACGGCGACGAGATGCCCGCCTGGCAGGAAGAGCACCGTTTGACCCGGCTGGTCACGGCCGTATCTCGCAGAGAGCGGCCCCAATATGTGCAGGATGCGCTGCGCAGCGAAGCGGCGCAGGTCGCGCAGCTCGTCCGGGACGGAGCCCGCGTCATGGTCTGCGGCGGGCGCGATATGGCGGCGGGCGTGGCCGATGCGCTGGCCGATATCCTCGCACCGACCGGCCTCACACCGGCTGTGCTGAAAGCGGAGGGGCGATATGTCGAAGACGTCTACTGAGGCGGCGCGCATCGCCTTAAACGGCCCGACCATGGGTACGCGCTGGTCGGCATTGTTCTTCGCGGAGCCGGGCCTCGACACGGGCACAGTCCAGGCCGCACTTCAGGCGGCTGTCGATGAGGTGGATGCCCAGATGTCGACATGGAAGCCCGGCAGCGACTTGACGCGTCTCAACGCAGCGCCCGTCGGCGAATGGGTGACGGTGCCGGCGCGTCTCCTGCACGTCCTGCGCCTCGGCCTCGAGATTGGCCGCGCCTCGGGCGGAGCATTCGACATCGGCATGGGCGATGCGGTGGCGGCCTGGGGCTTCGGGTCGGAGGCCGCGTCGCCTGCGAGCATTCGCGCCGCGATGGCGGCGCGACGCCGTCCGGCGCATGAGGTCCTGGAGATCGGCGGTGCCCGTGTGCGCAAGTCCTCGCCCGTCGCGCTCGACCTGAACGGCATCGCCAAGGGCTACGGGGTCGACCGACTGGCCGAGACCCTGCGCGACCGCGGGATCTGCAACGCCCTCGTCGGCATCGATGGTGAGATGCGCGCGCTCGGCCTTCGGGTGGATGGAGAGGCATGGACCATCGCTGTCGAGATGCCGGATGCCGAGCGTCGAATGCCTCATTCGATCCTGTCGCTGCAGGACGCCGCCGTGGCGACATCCGGCGATTACCGATACTGGGTCGAGGCGCAGGGGCGGCGCTTGTCGCACACGATGGACCCTATCCGTGGCGCACCTATGATCGCGTCGCCTGCCTCCGTCACCGTTGTAACCCGCACCTGTGTAGAGGCGGATGCGTGGGCGACAGCACTCACGGTGCTTGGGCTCGACAGAGGCCTGGCACTCGCAAGAAAACGAGGCCTCGACGCTTTGTTCCTCCTACGCGACGATAAAGGCAGCGTAAGGGGTGTGGGAATCGGACAACTGTTTTCCGAAAGGCCTGCGGCAATCGTCTCAGCGTAGGAAAGTGACCCGCACAATAATTTCTCTCCGTTCACGTAGTTTTCCACAATCACTTTAATAAATACGCGCGGACATCTGATCTTCGTTTCCCAACATCGCACCAGACGAAATCAAGCGATTACATTCAAACGCGATATGACCGAGCAAGACAAAACCCGTAAAGATCTCCGCGCTTGGATTGTGAGCGAGTCGCAAAGCTAGCTTGACATCAATTCATAAGTTAGTTATAAATCACTAACTTATGAATTGATGATGCGTACGGAGAAAGTGATCACGAAGTGTTCTGAAGGAGATTCAATTTAATGCGTGTTCGCAAAAGCGCCGAGGAACGAAAATCGGAGATCGTCGAGACGGCGCTGCGTCTGGCCGACAAGGTCGGACCGGACCGGCTTAGTACGGAGACGATCGCCAAAGCCATTCACCTCACGCAGGCGGCTATCTTCCGCCATTTCCCGACCAAGCAGGAATTGTGGGAGGCGGTCGCGGCGCGGATTGGCGAAAAATTCCAGCAGCGCTGGCGGGCGATCGACGATCCGGACGTGCCGGCGCCCGAGAAACTCCAAGCGCTAATCACTTCGCAGCTCAAGCTGATCCAGTCGACGCCTGCAATCCCGGCGATCCTCCTGTCCCGGGAGCTTCACGCCGAGAACGCGCGGCTGCGCAAGCTGTTCTACGCGATGATGGAACGGTTCCACGGGCGGATCACCGACCTTATCGAAGAGGGCGAGCGGAGTGGTCACTTCCGGTTTGATCTGGATCCGCGCGACGCAGCCTTCCTCGTGATAGGCGTCGTGCAAGGCTTGGTATTGCGCTGGTCGCTGAGTGGCCGAACGTTCGATCTCGCTGACGAGGGAAGCCGCCTCCTTTCGGTCCTACTAAGCAGTTTCGCGGCGTCGCCGCAGCAGTCCGGAAACTCGGGCGTAAGAACAGCTAATTCATTGCCGGGCGGGAACGCCGTCCCGGAGAAGGTCCACACGTGAGGAGCTAGCTGGAGATTCGTCTATGAACAAACGACTGCTCATCGTTCCGGTCCTCCTCGCCGCCGCGGGGGCCGCGGCCTACGCCTACTTCCAGCTGCGGCCAGCGGCGGATTCGAACCTGATACGCGTCTCCGGCAATATCGAGATAACCGACGTGGAGGTGAGCTTCCGGATGCCGGGCTGGGTCGAGGCGCGCCCGGCATCAGAGGGCGAATTGATCCGGGAAGGCGATCTTGTCGCGGGTCTCGATAGCGCCGAGCTTGCTCAGGAAGTTGCGCTCCGGGAAGCAGAAGTCGCTGTTTATGACGCCGAGCTCGCCGCGCTGGTCGCCGGTTCCCGGCCGCAAGAAATCGCTGTGGCGCAGGCGGCGGTGGCCAGGGCGCAGGCCGAAGTCGAGCGCGCTAAATTGGAGTTCGAGCGGCAGAAGAGCCTGCGTGAGCGCCGTGTCGCCTCGGAGCAGACCTTCGAGGCTGCCCGGAGCACGCATGAAGCGGCAGTCGCGCGACTGCAAGAAGTTCGCGAGCAGCTCGATCTGGTGCGCGAAGGCCCCCGGCAGGAGGAGATTACCCGCGCGCGGGCGCGCCTCGACCAAGCGAAACAGTCTCTGGCAGTCGCCCGGACACGACTCGGCTACGCAACGCTGCAGGCGCCTTTGTCCGGCATGGTGCTGTCTGAAAATGTCGAGCCCGGCGAGTACGTGGTGCCGGGCGTGCCCGTCGTCACGATCGGCGATCTCGCTAATGCTTGGGTCCGCGCTTATGTCAACGAGACGGACTTGGGCCGGATCAAGCTCGGCCAGTCGGTTTGCGTAACTACCGACACCTATCCAGATAAGGTTTATCCGGGTGAGCTGGCGTTCATTTCCTCACAAGCTGAGTTCACGCCGAAAAACGTCCAAACCACCAAGGAGCGAGTGAAGCTCGTCTATCGGGTGAAAATCGAGATTGCAAACCCCAAATTTGAACTCAAGCCGGGCATGCCGGCCGACGCGGATATCTGGCTTGGCGAAGGAGCGCCGCCATGCCTGCCATAGAAGCGGACGGCCTGACCCGCTGGTTCGGCGACCTTGCGGCCGTCGACGGCCTCACCCTGGCTGTCGGTGAAGGCGAGATCTTCGGTCTCGTCGGCCCGGATGGCGCTGGCAAGACGACTACAATGCGTCTCCTGACCGGCATCCTGGAACCGACCGCCGGTGACGGCTGGGTCGCCGGGCATCATGTCTGGCGGGAGGCAGAGGCGGTGAAGGAAGATATCGCCTATATGAGCCAGCGCTTCGGCCTCTATCCGGACCTCACGGTCATGGAAAACATCGGCTTCTACGCGGACATTTACGGCGTGCCGCGCAAGGGGCGGGCCGAGCGCGTGGAGGAACTCCTCGCGTTCAGCAATCTCACACCGTTCAAGAAGCGGCAGGCCGGCAAGCTGTCGGGCGGCATGAAGCAGAAACTGGGCCTCGCTTGCGCACTCGTTCACACGCCGAAGGTCCTCTTTCTCGACGAGCCGACGAACGGCGTCGACCCCGTCTCGCGGCGCGATTTCTGGCGCATCCTCTATCAGCTTCTGCGCGAAAAGGTCACGATCTTCGTCTCTACCGCCTATCTCGACGAGGCCGAGCGCTGCGCGCGTGTCGCTCTCATGAACAAAGGCCGCATTCTGGCGGTCGGCACGCCGGCAGAGGTCAAAGGCCTGATGCGCGGTGCGCTGATCGAGGTGCGAACCCCCTATGCGCGTAAGGCAGCGGCCGTCCTGCGAGAAAAGATCGACGCTCAAAGCGTCGGCCTGTTCGGCGACCGTATCCATGTCGTGGCGCTGGATGCGGAGCGGGCCATCGCCGAGACGGCCACCGCGCTCAATCAGGCGGACATCGAGATCATCGGCTTGCGAACCATCGAACCTTCACTCGAGGACGTGTTTGTCTCGGTCTTGGCCGAGAAATCGGAGGACGCTCATGGCTGAGTCCGACATCGCCGTGACGGTCAAGGATCTCGAACGCCGTTTCGGGGATTTCATCGCGGTCGACCGCGTGAGCTTCGACGTCAAGGCCGGCGAGATCTTCGGTTTCCTCGGCCCCAACGGCTCCGGCAAGTCGACGACGATTCGGATGCTGACGGGCATCCTCGCGCCATCTTCCGGCGGCGGCACCGTCGCGGGTTACGACATTGCCACCGAGGCCGAGAAGATCAAGGCGCACATCGGTTACATGAGCCAAAAATTTTCTCTCTACGAGGACCTGACCGTCGAGGAGAAC
>CAYSVF010000227.1:0-4997 GCA_964434415.1 uncultured Parvibaculum sp. | reverse complement strand
ACTTCGAAAGCGCGCTGAAGCGCCGCCGCCGGGGCAGCGTGATCCGGTTGAAGATCGAAGCCTCCACGCCCGAGGCCTTGCGCGATTTTGTCGTGGACGAACTCGACGTCAGCGAAAAGGAGCTGGTTCAGGTCGACGGCATTCTGGGTCTCGCGCAGGTGAGCCAGCTCATCGTGGACGACCGCCCGGACCTGAAATTCCCGCCCTATAATGCGCGCTTCCCCGAACGGATCCGCGATCATGGCGGCGACTGCCTCGCCGCGATCCGCGCCAAGGACATTCTGGTCCACCATCCTTACGAGTCTTTCGATGTGGTGGTGCAGTTTCTGCGTCAGGCCGCGGCCGTCCCGGATGTCGTCGCGATCAAGCAGACGCTTTACCGCACGTCCAAGGACAGCCCCATCGTGGAGGCGTTGATCGAGGCGGCGGAGGCCGGCAAATCCGTGACGGCACTGGTGGAACTGAAAGCGCGTTTCGACGAAGCGGCCAATATCGGCTGGGCGCGCGATCTGGAACGCGCCGGCGTGCAGGTGGTATTCGGCTTCATCGAGCTCAAAACCCATGCAAAGGTCTCGCTGGTGGTTCGCCGCGAGAGCGGTGTGCTGCGCTCCTATGTACATTTCGGCACCGGCAACTATCACCCGATCACGGCGAAGATTTACACCGACTGTTCCATGTTCACCTGCGATCCGCGCCTGGCGCATGACGCAGCCCAGCTCTTCAACTTCATTACGGGCTATGCCGAACCGAAGGATATGGAGCTGCTGTCGGTTTCGCCGCTGAACCTGCGCAAGCGCCTGCTTTCCGATCTCCAGACCGAGATCGACAATGCAAAGGCGGGGCGCCCCGCCGCGATCTGGGCGAAGATGAACTCGCTGGTGGATACCGCGCTCGTCGATGCGCTCTACAAGGCCAGCCAGGCGGGCGTTCACATCGAGCTCGTCATTCGCGGCATTTGCTGTCTGCGTCCGGGTGTGCCGGGGCTTTCTGAAAACATCCGTGTAAAGAGCATTGTCGGGCGCTTTCTGGAACATTCCCGCATCGTGTGCTTTGGAAACGGCGCGGAGCTGCCTTCCGACAAGGCGAAGGTCTATATCTCGTCGGCAGACTGGATGCCCCGTAATCTCGACCGCCGGGTGGAGACTTTGGTGCCGATCCTGAACCCCACGGTTCACGATCAGGTGCTGGATCAGATCATGCTGGCCAATCTCAAGGACAACCAGCAGAGCTGGGAACTGCGCCCCGACGGCCGATTCGTCCGCACCACGGTGCCGGAGGGCGAGGAGCCGTTTAACGCACACACCTATTTCATGAACAATGCCAGCCTTTCTGGACGCGGCAAAGCGCTGCAGAAAAATCTGCCGCCAAAATTCGACATCAAAGCCGCGCAGGATTAAAACGTCCTGCAAACGTCCAAGAGGATTGAAGTGAGCCGCAGCAAGAAGAGCGGCCGGTTCGGCATTATCGATCTCGGCTCAAACTCTGTACGACTCGTGGTCTATGCCGGGCTGCAACGCAACCCGGTACCGGTCTTCAATGAAAAGGTGATGTGCGGCCTTGGCCGTACCCTTGCGAGTACCGGACGTCTTGATCCCAAAGGCATGGAGCGGGCGCTGGCGGCGATGCGCCGCTTCGTTGCGCTGCGCGAGCAGATCGGCATCGACGAGCTGGTGGTCGCAGCAACCGCCGCCGTGCGCGATGCGGAGGATGGCGCGGAATTCGTCAAGAAGGCCGAAGGCATTTGCGGTTTCCCCTTCATGATCCTCTCCGGCAAGGACGAGGCCCGCTATGCCGCGCAGGGCGTTCTCTCCGGCACGCCCGATGCCGAAGGCGTTGTCGGCGATCTGGGCGGCGGGAGCCTCGAACTGGTGACGGTGGGCGGCGGCAAGATGGGCGAGGGCGCGACGCTGCCGCTCGGCCCGCTTCGCCTCATGGATATTTCCAAGGGCAATCTCACTCTCGCCGAGACCATCGTCGAGAAGGAACTCAAGGATCTCGACTGGCTGAAGCGCCTGGAAGGGCAACGCTTCTATGCGGTCGGCGGTGTCTGGCGAAACCTCGCCCGCATCCACATGGCGCAGCGCAAATACCCCATCCATGTGCTGCATCACTATTCCATGCCTGCCTCGGAGGCGGCCGAGATTTCCCGCGTGATCGAGAAGCTGGGCCCCAAGACGCTCGCGCAGATACCGGATGTTTCGGAGCGCCGTATCGATGCGCTGCCCTATGGCGCGCTGGTTCTCGACAAGATCCTCACCGCCACCAAGGCGAAGGAAGTCATCGTTTCCGCCTATGGCCTGCGCGAAGGCGTGCTCTTCGACCGGTTGGAGGCGGAGGAAAAGGCCAAGGACCCGCTGATCGCAGGCGCGCATGATCTGGCGGGCCGGCTGGCGCGTTTTCCCGAGCATGGCGACGAGTTCTTCGACTGGACAGCGCCGCTCTTCGCCAAGGACCTGCTGGGCGAGAACGAGGAAGAAGCGCGGCTGCGGCTTGCCGGGTGCATCCTTGCCGATATCGGCTGGTATGTGCATCCCGACTACCGCGCCCATCATGCCATGACCCAGATCATGCTGGCACCGTTCTCCGGTATCGATCATCCGGGCCGCATCTTTCTGGCCCGTGTCGGCTATCACCGCCATGAGGGGCGAGGAGAGCCGGACCTGCTGGGCGACCTCACCGGCATGATGAACGAGAAGGAAAACAACCGGGCGCTGGTGCTGGGTCTGGCGCTACGTCTGGCCTTCACGCTGTGCGGCGCAACCACCGGCCTTCTGCCGCGCACCCGGCTGAGCGTGAGCAAGAATTTCGTGACGCTCACCCTCGACCGCAAGGACGAGGCGCTGACCGGCGAGGTCGTGGAAAAGCGCCTCAATGCTCTGGCCCGGACGTTGGGCCGGAAGGGCGAGGTAAAGATCAAATAATTCACTGCGAGCGCCATTGACTGAGGATCGTCCCGCTCCATATAGTGTAGATACACTATATGGAGCGGGACATGACCGGGACGACGTCGGAACATCGAGATATCGAAGCCTATCGGGCCCTGAAAGAGACCGGCGGGAGCGAGCAGGCGCCCCGGGCCCCGGAACCGCTCGATGCGGAATTCCTTCGCGGGCTCTTCCTGGAGGCAGGCGCCGACGATTGCGGCATCGTGGCGGCAAGCGATCCGGCCGCGGTCGCTCAGGCCCACCTGATCGAGGCGCTTTTGCCGGGGACGCGGACGCTGGTGAGTTTCGTCTGCCGCATGAACCGGACGACGGTACGCACGACGGTGCGCTCCGTCGCCAATGAAGAGTTCCACCAGACCTATGACCTGGTGAACGATGTCGCCCGTGACGTGGTACGCCGGCTGGAGGACAGGGGGATCCGCGCGATCAACCCCGCCGCCGCCTTTCCCATGGAAGCGCAGAATTTCCCCACCAATATGCAGACCATCTCCCACAAGCCGCTCGCCGAAGCCGCCGGCATGGGCAGGATGGGGCTCCACCGCAACGTGATCCATCCGAAATTCGGCAGCTTCATCCTGCTGGGGACGGTGCTGATCGAAAATCCCGTCACGGAGACGAGCGCGCCACTCGATTATTCGCCCTGCCTGGATTGCCGTCTCTGCGTGGCAGCCTGCCCGGTGGAGGCGATCGGCGCGGACGGCACCTTCAACTTCTCGGCCTGCTACACGCATAATTATCGCGAGTTCATGGGAGGCTTCACCGACTGGGTGCATGAAGTCGCCGAGGCGCGGGACGCGGAGGATTACGATAATCGCGTGAGCCATGGCGAAACCGTTTCCATGTGGCAGAGCCTGTCCTTCAAGCCGGGCTACAAGGCCGCCTATTGCCTGAGCGTCTGTCCCGCGGGAACGGATGTGCTGGGGCCTTATGTCGATGACCGGATCGAATATCGCAAAACCTATCTCGACCCCCTGCTGGCGAAGCAGGAGACGGTCTTCGTGCTGGAAGGGTCGGACGCCGCCGACAGCGTGCCGAAGCGTTTTCCCCACAAGCAGACGAAACAGGTGGACTGGACGATCGAGAGCGATAATGCCTTCGCTTTCCTGTTCGGCCTGACGCTCACCTTCCAGCGCCGCAAGGCGCGCGGGCTCGACGCGGCGATCCATCTTACAGTGACGGGCGAGCAGGCCGCGGATGCCGCGCTGACGGTCGCAGAGAACAGGCTCACCGTCGATTTCGGCGTCCCCGAAACGCCGGCGGCGCATCTGTCCATCGGATGGGAGGACCTTCGCCGTCTCTTTCAGGGCAAGACAGAGCTTGCAACGCTGACGGATCGCGGCGCGGCGCGAGTGGAGGGGGACGAGGAGAGCCTTGCGCGGGTTCTGGACTGTTTCCCGCGCTACCGGGTGAGCGAGACCGCCTAGGCGGTCTCAGACATTGCGGATGATCTGTTCGAGCGAGGATTTCGCCACCGGCCAGTCCTCGCCAAGCTCCGTCTCCACGGCGCGCTGGGCGGACTGCCAGTAGGGAAGCGCTTCATGCAGGCGCTTGCCGCCGTCGGATGTGAGTTTGAGCGACAGCGCGCGCCCTTCGCCTGACGGCTCGCTCGTGACGAGGCCGGCATCCTCCAGCACCTTCAGATTGCGCAGAAGCGTCGTCCGCTCCATGGCGAGATGATCGGCGAGCGCGCTTACCGATTTGGCCCGGCCGTCCTTGATCGCAATGAGCAGGGTGAATTGCGTGATCCGTAGGCCGGTGGGTTTCAGCGCCTTGTCGTAGATCCGGGTCAGCTTGCGCGCCGCCATGCGCGCCCGCAGACAGGCGCAATTCTCCCGCACCAGTTCTTCCAATCCGTCATCGTCCTGCATGTCGCGTCATCCCATTGGCCTGGTCACGCAAGTGTATCTACACAAAACCGGGCGGACAAGAATGGCATCGCGAAGCAGCGGCCCGCCCGGGCGTGCGCATGAGTAACGATAAAAATGCAAATTTTACAATGGGTTAAGTGCGTATTTCGGACGCCCGGTTAAAGGATTTGGAGAGATTTGTCTG
>CAYSVF010000226.1:0-5026 GCA_964434415.1 uncultured Parvibaculum sp. | reverse complement strand
GATAGGAGAAATGGCGCGGACGGGTACCGAGTTCGGCTTCGTGACGGGCGAGGCCGCGGTCTACCTCCGCGCGGGCCGCCGCGTCGCTCAGGCTCGACAGGGCGAAATGTCCGGCCGTATGAGCCTCGATGCGGGCCATTGGATGGCGGGAGAGTGTGCGCAGCTCGTCCCAGCTCATCGCGGCGTCCCGTGTGAGGGAGGCCGAGGGGATATCGTATTTCTCGGCAAGGCCGGCGATGACGGCCCGCATCTCGCTTTCCGGTCTCTTCCGCAGAGTCCAGTATATGCGCTGCCAGGCCGCTTTCTTCTCGTCTGTGGTGCCGGTGTGCAAGGATTCCTGCCGGCCCTCCAGATCGAGCGTTACCTGTCTCGCCCTGCGGATGACCTCCTCAAGCACCACCCACCAGAGTTCTGCCGTTCCGTCGGGCAGGTCGGTCGCCAGATAGACGGTGAACGGGGTTTCGTGGCGCGCGAAGACGGGCAAGGCCTCCGTGAAATTGTCGCGATAGCCGTCATCCAGGGTGAAGACGGCGAATTTCCGGTCATGGCCGTTTTCGATGCGCCGGGCGGCCTCGTCAAGATCGACGCAGTCATAGCCGAGCCGTTTCACGAGGCGGATGGTGTCGTCCAGAAAATCCGGGGTGACCTCCAGCAGCCGATTGGGCTGGAAGGGCTCCGCGCTTGCCGGCCGCACCCGGTGAAGCATGAAGATGACCCCGAGGCCCGAAAGGAAGCGCGGTGCCATGCGGTGACCCCGGACGGCATGAATCGTCAGCAAACCCGTTCTCATCAGAGAGGGTTCGGGGGCCGGTCCCCGCGTTCCGGGCGCCGCCATGCCTGCTTCGATATCGGCCATTTCACCTTGATCCGGTAAATCCCGACTTTTCAACGGGATATTGCACGCCGTTTGCAAACCTCATGCATCAAACAGAGTGCATGTGCGGAATTGAGAAATCCTTTCCGGAACTGCGCCGAAAAAAAACGAACGTTTCAAAACGAAGCATCTCAACGAGGCCCCGATGACCCAAATGAAGTCGCAGTTCGAGGAGTTTCAGTCAGCCCAGCCTATCGGCCGGGAGGAATTGCAGGAAAAAACGGGCTTTTCCGGCGAGGGCCGGGTCATTCAGGGGCCATGGGCGGCAACGAGGCCGCGTGTTCTCCTCTCGGTGCATGAAGATATGTCCGAGGTCCGGGAGATCTGGCATCAGCTGGAAGACGAGGGCGATTGCAGCGTTTTCCAGACCTATGCTTGGCTCTCCAACTGGATGCGCCATATCGGAGCGCTCCGCCGGGTACGCCCTCAAATCGTGGTCGGCTGGGGTGCCTCGGGCGAGGCGCTCTTTCTTTTTCCGCTGGCGATCGAGGGCAACCTGTTCGCAAAGAAGCTCGTCTGGCTGGGCGGCGAACTGGCCGAGTATCCCGGGCCCATCCTTGCGAAGGATTTTGCCCGCCGGGTGCGTCCGGGCCAGTTTCCGGCGCTGTGGGACGAAGTGCGGGCGCTTCTGCCGAAGCATCACCTTGTCGCGCTCAATCGCATGACGAAGCGCGCGGGCGAGCAGGCCAATCCCTTCATGGAGCTGGGCGGCCTGAGCGAGCACAATTGCGCCTCTCATTCCACGACCCTTACCACCGACTGGGAAAGCTATTACGGCGGCAAGCGCTCTTCGAGCAGCAAGAAGCGCGACCGTCAGAAGCGCCGCAAAATGAGCGAAATCGGTGAGATCGCTTTTGCGATGCACGCCGACGATGAAGAAAAGGTCGAGACGATCGAGACGCTGATGGCGCAGAAGGCCCGCAGCTTTGCGCGGATGGGTGTGGCCAATATCTTCGACCGCCCCGGCTATCGCGAGTTCTACAGGGCGCTGGCCACCGATGCGGACAGCGATATTGCGCGTGTTTCCAGCCTGACGGTCGGCGAGGATATCGTGGCGGCCAATCTCTGTGTGAGCTTCAACGGCCGTTTCTACGACCTGCTCGCCAGCTATGACGAAGCATCAGAGGCGGCCCGCTTCGGCCCCGGCGTCATACAGCAGATGGAACTCATGAACCATGCAATCGAAACGGGTCATACCGTGTTCGATTTCACAATGGGCGACGAGGCCTACAAGGCCGTCTGGTGCGAAAATACCCAGCGTCTCTACAACCATTTCGACGCCAAGGGAGTGCGGGGGTCGATTGCGGCATTTCCTGCCCGGGGGATCATCCGGCTGAAACGGTTCGTCAAGAACACGCCGCTATTCTGCAACGCCTATCTCAAGTTGCGCTCCTGCCGGTCGATGCTGACTTTCGGGCGAGCCGCGACCGTATCGGCCTGAGGAATGGCAATGACACAAGCGGCGGATCCCGCAACGCCGGTCGCGCAGACTGGCGACAAACCGGAAAAGGGTGGCGTTTCCGCCCTGGTGACCGGGCTTGTCGCCAAAATGCGCGAGGGCGACATTGCCGGTGTCCTTCGCGGCGCGGCCTTCGTCATGGGTATTCGCGTTCTGGGCGCGATCATCGGATTGACCAGTCAGATCCTGCTCGCCCGCTGGATGGGTGCCTTTGAGTACGGCATTTTTTCGTATGTCTGGGTCTGGGTGATCGTTCTGGGCATCATCGTGCCCATGGGGTTCGGCACGTCGGTGCTGCGTTTCGTGCCGGATTACAGAGCGCGGGAAAAATGGCGGCGCCTTGCGGGCATGCTGCGCGCCTCCTGGTACGTCGTGATGGCGCTCTCATTCGGCGCCGTGGTCATCGGCGGTGGTCTTCTTTATGCCTTGCAGGGCGTTATCAGCGGCTATTTCCTTTTGCCGCTGTTTCTCGGTCTTCTCTGCGTTCCCGGCTTCGCGCTGATGGACTGGCAGGAAGGGGCGGCTCGCGCCTTTGGCTGGGTCAATCTCGCCTATCTGCCGACCTACGTGTTCCGGCCGCTCGGCATTGTGATCGCCGCCGGCGGGATCCTTCTGGCCGGGTTCGAACCGACGGGGCTCAACGTCATTTGCGGCGCACTCGGTGCAACCATGCTGGCGCTCATCCTGCAGCGATTTTTGCTGATGCGTCGTGTGCGGAAAAATATACCGACGGCACGCCCGGTCTATCACCTCAAACATTGGTGGCTCGCCTCGGTGCCGCTGGTGCTGGTCGAGGGGTTCTATCTCGTCCTTTCCAATACCGACATCGTGCTGCTGGGCCAGTATGTCGATCCGGACAAGGTGGGCATCTACTTTGCCGCGACGCGCATCGCCAATCTGATGAGTTTCATCTATTTCGCCTTCGCTGCGCCCGCTGCGCCGAAATTTGCCGAGCTTCATGCCTCCGGCAAGCATGTGGAGTTGCAGAAGCTCATGCGGGGCGTGGTTCATTCGGTGTTCTGGCCGACGCTCGCTGCGGCTTTGGGGCTGCTCGTTTTCGGAAGCTTCGCCCTCAGCTTTTTCGGGCCGGAGTTCCGCGAGGGCGCGCCGGTTCTCTGGATATTGATGATCGGGTTCCTCGCGCATGCCGCTTTCGGCCCGACCGAGCATGTCCTGAACATGACAGGCCATCAGAAGGCGACAGCCTGGGCCTATGGGGCGGCGGCGCTGTGCAATATCGCCCTCAACATTCTTCTCATTCCCCGGTTCGGCCTTGAGGGCGCTGCCATTGCGACCTCGGCGTCGGTGACGCTCACCTCCATCGGACTTTGCATCATCGTGAAGCGCCGGCTGGGTATTTCATCATTCGTCGGAGCGGGGAGCGTTGCCCGTTTCATCGGTTTCCAGCGGGGTGTCTGAAATGACCGGAGTTCGCTCAAATATCGGCCGGGTCAGGATGCGGGACGGCGCGGCGGCCAGGGCCGTGCTGACTGTCGAACGGTTGCAGCGCGCCGCGAATTATCTGCACGATGCACCGCCGGACGCGGATGTCGTGGTGCTGGAAGGCGCGGATGCCTTGTCGCCTTATGCCTCGCAGATCGATGCGCTTGGCGATCAGGCTGCGGATCCGAATACCCAGTTCGAAAGCGCGACGCTTGTCTCGTCGATGGTTCATCTTGCCGGTGGAAGTGGCGTCCACGTCGCGCTGGTCTGGAGCGATGCGGACGGTGCGGGTAAACGTGTGTTGCTCGGTGCGTTTCCTTATCGCGCCCTGCGCGGGCGTTTCGGCGTTCCGCTGCCTGTCTGGCAGGTCTGGACGCATATCCATAGCTACAATGCGACGCCCTTGCTGCGGATCGGCCGGGAAAAACAGGCGCTGGCGCGTTTTTTCGCCTTTGCCGCGCAATGCGGCGCCGTCGCGGTCGAGTTCCCGCTCTTTCAGGGCGACGGTGCATTCTCGGCGGCTCTCGATGAGGTTGTTTCAGAGCGCGGTTTCCTCCTGCGCGAAACCGACCGTCATGAAAGGGCTTTTCTGCAATCCGAGTTGAAGGGCGAAACATATTTCGCCCAGACCATGCGCAAGAAGAAGCGCAAGGAATATGGACGGCTCTGGAACCGGCTGTCGGAAGAAGGCGATGTACAGCTTACGGTGCATGACGCTTCGTCGGATTTTGCCGGCTGGCTGGATCGTTTCCTCGCGCTCGAGGCGAAGGGCTGGAAGGGGCAGCGCGGCACGGCGCTCAAAGTGGTTCCGTCCGAGCGGGCCTTCTTCATGGAGATCTGCAAGGGCGCGCAGGCACAGGACAAGCTCCATTGCCTCGAGCTGACGGTGAACGGCAAGCCGATCGCCATGCTGGCGAGCTTTCGCGCGGGGCGCGGGCTCTACACGTTCAAGATTGCCTTTGACGAGGACTATGCCCGGTTTTCGCCCGGTGCCCAGCTCATGATGCGGGGCGGCGCCATGCTCCTCGACGATCCTCGCTTCGACTGGATCGATTCCTGCGCTCTTCCCGATCACCCGATGATCGATCACATCTGGTCGGAGCGCCGCGTCATGCGTTCCGTCATTGTCGGGACCGACCATGCGCTCAGCCGGGTCGCGGTCCCGTATCTTTCAACCATGACAACATGCGCAAGCTGGCTCCGTGAACGGGCCAAGCGCGTCTATCACATTATCCGCAAGGAGGTGGAAC
>CAYSVF010000225.1:0-5071 GCA_964434415.1 uncultured Parvibaculum sp. | reverse complement strand
CCGACAAGAAGCTCGGGCGCGTCGTCCCGATCCTTCATGCCCGCGGCAAGATTCGCCATGACGCGATCCATACGCTCGGCATAGGGGCGCGCAGCCTCCGCCGCTTCCTGCGCACGGCGCAGCTTGGCGGCGGCGACCATCTGCATCGCCTTGGTGATCTTCTGCGTCGACTGGACGCTGGAGATCCGGTTTCTAAGTTCCTTCAGGCTTGCCATTCGGCGCTATCCCGTGACTGCTTCTTCCATTCCGCCGATCAGGCAAACGCGTTGGCGAAAGCCTCGACCGCGCTCTGAAGCTTCGCTTCCGTATCGGAAGAAAGCTGTTTTTCGGTCCGGATGGTCTCGAGAATATCGGCATGCTTGGAGCGGAAGCTGCGCAGCAGCTCTTCCTCGAAGCGACCGACTTCGGCGATGGCGAGCTTGTCGAGATAGCCGTTCACACCGGCATAGATCACGACGACCTGCTCTTCGACCTTGAGCGGCGAGAACTGACCCTGCTTCAGAAGTTCGGTCAGGCGCGAGCCGCGATTCAGCAGGCGCTGCGTGGCGGCATCGAGGTCGGAACCGAACTGCGCGAAGGCAGCCATTTCGCGGTACTGGGCGAGCTCGCCCTTGATCTTGCCCGCGACCTGCTTCATCGCCTTGATCTGGGCCGACGAGCCCACGCGCGACACCGACAGACCGACGTTCACCGCCGGACGGACGCCCTGATAGAACAGGTCCGTTTCCAGGAAGATCTGACCGTCCGTGATCGAAATCACGTTGGTCGGAATATAGGCCGACACGTCGTTCGCCTGGGTTTCGATGATCGGCAGCGCCGTCATGGAACCCGAACCATGGTCTTCGTTGAGCTTCGCAGCGCGTTCCAGCAGACGGGAATGCAGGAAGAACACGTCGCCCGGATAGGCTTCACGTCCGGGCGGACGACGAAGCAGCAGCGACATCTGACGATAGGCGACGGCCTGCTTGGACAGATCGTCATAGATCGTGAGGGCGTGCATGCCGTTGTCGCGGAAGAACTCGGCCATGGCGCAACCGGCAAACGGTGCCAGGAACTGCAGCGGGGCCGGCTCTGACGCCGTCGCGGCAACGACGATCGAATATTCGAGCGCGCCGTTTTCTTCCAGTGTCTTCACGATCTGAGCGACCGTGGACCGCTTCTGACCGATGGCGACATAGACGCAATAGAGCTTCTGGCTCTCGTCGTCGCCCTGGTTCAACGGCTTCTGGTTGAGGATCGCGTCGATGGCGATGGCGGTCTTGCCGGTCTGGCGGTCGCCAATGATCAGCTCGCGCTGACCGCGGCCGATCGGGATCAGCGCGTCTATCGCCTTGAGACCCGTCTGCATCGGCTCATGCACCGATTTACGGGGAATGATGCCCGGCGCCTTCACGTCCACGCGGCGGCGCTCGGTGCTCTCGATCGGGCCCTTGCCGTCGATCGGATTGCCAAGCGGGTCCACGACGCGGCCCAGCAGACCCTTGCCGACGGGAACGTCCACGATGGCGCCCGTGCGCTTGACCGTGTCGCCTTCCTTGATCTTTCGGTCGGAACCGAAAATCACGACGCCGACATTGTCGTCTTCAAGGTTGAGCGCCATGCCCCGGATACCGCCCGGGAACTCGACCATTTCACCGGCTTCGACATTGTCGAGGCCGTAAACGCGGGCGATACCGTCACCGACGGAAAGAACCTGGCCGACCTCGGAAACCTGCGCCTCGGCGCCGAAATCCTTGATCTGCTGTTTGAGGATCGCGGAGATCTCCGCAGCCTGAATGTCCATCAGGAAGCCTCTTTCATGGCAATCTTAAGAGAATTGAGTTTGGTCCGCAGCGAGGAATCGATCATCCGGCTGCCGACCTTGACGATGAGACCGCCAAGCAGCGATTCATCAACGGTGGTATCGATATTCACGTCGCGCCCGGTAGCCGATTTGAGCGCGGTTTTGAGCCCGTCGACCTGGGCATCGGAAAGCGCGTGGGCGGAAACCACGCTGGCAGTGATCTCGCCGCGCTTGACCGCGAGCAGCTGGCGAAACGCCGACATCATGCCCGGCAGCGCGAAAAGCCTGCGATTCTTGACGACAAGACCGATGAACTGCGCAGTCAGACCGGCGATCCCGGCCTTTTCCAGCACGGCGGCGATGGCCTTGGCCTGAAGGTCGGCGCCGAAAACGGGGCTGCGCACAAGCCGGCGCAGGTCTTCGCTCTCGTCCAGCATTCGACCGATCGAGGCCAGATCATTGGCTACGGCGTCGAGCGATCCCTCGCTTTCAGCCAGTTCGAAAAGGGCGGTCGCATAGCGCCCAGCCACACCAGTTACGGGTTGTTCAGATGACACGTCCGGCGCTCGCCTGTCTTTGTCATGGAAGCTGGCACGCGAAATTTTCAGATGCGAACCAAGCCATTGAAATAACTCGAAAAATTCGGCCACGTAGGACCACTGGCAACCCGGTGCCCCCGAGGCCGGGCGTTAGGTAACACAAGCTCCGCGCAGGTGCAACAAGAGCCGGACCGAATAGGGGTCATACGGGACAATTGGAAGCACGTTCAGCCATGCATCGGCACACCTTCCGCAGGGGAAAGCTGCTCATCAATGCATGTCGGTGAGGAGGTGGCAAGCTGCCGGTGCGCAGCGGGCCTTACGCCGATCGCCTCAGGGCCTTCGCACGGCGCTTGGCGATGGCCATGACATCACGCGCCTTGGACGGGTCCTGGGCGCAAAGCTTGTCGCAAATCTGGAGAATCTGTTCAGGCGACAGCGTGATCTGGGAGCGCTGCACGGGCGGCGGGGACGGCAGGCGCCTGCGCTCCTCTTTCGCCCTCTGCCCGAGCGAAAGAAGCTCCTCGCTGAGCGGCCGCTTGAAGTCGAAATCCCGCTCCTTGGTGAAGAACCAGGAGGGATAGCGCGACTGGTTGGTCGTCTCTGTGCGTCCGGTTACATGCAACTGGACGCCAAGCTCGTTTGCAAAGCTGTTGACCGCCCATTTCACCAGCGGCCAGTCGTCGTCATAGTCGTCGCCCGCCACGACGCCGCCGACCTTCACCTTCCGGTACCAGTCGACAAAGGACTTGCCGCCCTCTTCGCCGGTATGGGCGTAGCCGTCGAAATAGACGAAGTCGAAATAATTGTCGTCGAACAACGCCAGCGCATCGTCGAACGACATGCGCAGCAGCTTGTAGTTCTCTGCAATACCGACATGCTTCAGCGCATGGACATACTCGGCCGTATCGTGATGATCGGCATACAGATCAACGCCGAAAAAGGCCTTGAACTTACCGCTCTCGACCATGCGCCTGGAAAACACGCCGCCGGCGACACCCAGCTCGATACCGATATTGTCGCCGCCCTCGAGCGAACGGATAACGTCGTGGCGATGGAAGTCCTCTTCCACCCGAACCGGGATGTCCGGCGTCCTTTCGGCCGCCAGCCTGTTGATCTCCTGAATGCTCATGATGGAGTGCCCCGCTTGCCCGAAATCAATCATGCGGCACGCCGTTTTCGGGTCACGCGGTTTCCACCCGACGCATGGCCCGAACGGCCACCGCCGCTTGCCGCATTATTCGGGAACATGATTTCCAACTTCTTAATGGAACGGCGTCCGCTCCCCGCGCGCCCCTTACTCACAAAAAGCTGTAGGGGTCGATATCAATGCTGACCCGTGCCGCATTGGGCACTTTGAAATCGGCAAGCCAAGCGTTCATGAAGGCCTGCACATTCACGTTGCGACCTGCCTTCACGAGAAAGCGCAGTCTCGTCCGCCCCCTGAGCAAGGCGATCGGCGCGGGCGCTGGGCCCAGCACGGAAACATGGTCGGCGGCGGGCACGCGCCGCGCCATCTCGCGCGCCACGCGCTGGGCAAGCCCTCCATCGGTCGAAGACACGACCACCCCGACAAGCCGTCCATAGGGTGGAAGCTCCATGCGTTCGCGCATCTCCGCTTCGCGCTCGAGAAACGCATCCCGATCGCCGGAAACAAGCGCCCGCATCACGCCATGCTCGGGCATATAGGATTGAAGGAGAACACGGCCCGGCCGCTCCGCGCGGCCCGCGCGCCCCGCCACCTGCTGGAGAAGCTGGAAGGTGCGTTCGCCCGCGCGCAAATCGCCGTTTTCGAGCCCGAGATCGGCATCGACCACGCCCACCAGCGTCAGCCAGGGAAAATGATGCCCCTTCGCCATGACCTGCGTGCCGATGACGATGTCGATCTCGCGGTCCTCGATGGCGGAAAACACATCCACATGACTTTGCGGGCCCCGCAGATTGTCGCTCGAAACGAGCGCTACGCGCGCCTCCGGAAAGCGCTCGGCCACTTCTTCCGCGATACGCTCCACGCCCGGCCCGCAGGCGACGAGTGCGTCTTCCGCCCCACAGGATGGACAGGCCTTGGGCACCGGCGCCGTATAGCCGCAATGATGACAGCGAAGCTCGCGCCGGAACCGGTGCTCGACGAGCCAGGCCGAACAGTCCGGACACTGGATGCGATGGCCGCAGGTCCGGCAAAGCGTCAGCGGCGCATAGCCCCGGCGATTAAGGAACAGCATGGACTGCTCGCCCGCTTCGAGCGTCGCGACCATTTCCTGCACCAGCACGGGCGAGAGCCAGCGGCCTCGCTCCGGCGGATGGGTGCGCATATCGACGGCGCCGATTCGCGGCAATTGCGCATCTCCATGCCGCCCCGTCAGCACCAGCCTCTCATACCGGCCCTGCTCGGCATTCACCGCGCTTTCCAGCGACGGCGTGGCGGAACTGAGGACCACCGGGAAGCTGCCCAGCGAGCCGCGCACCACGCCCATGTCGCGGGCGTGATAGGTCACGCCTTCTTCCTGCTTGAAGGCGCTTTCATGCTCTTCATCGACCACGATGAGGCCGAGATCGGGAAAAGGCAGAAAAAGCGCCGAGCGCGCGCCGATGACCGCCTTTACGCGCCCCTCCGCCACGCCGCGCCAGACCCGGCGGCGCTCGCGGGTGGAAAGTTCCGAATGCCATTCCGCCGGGCGGCAGCCGAAGCGCCGCTCGAAGCGGTCGAGAAATTGCGAGGTGAGCTCGATTTCGGGCACCAGAACAAGCG
>CAYSVF010000224.1:0-5073 GCA_964434415.1 uncultured Parvibaculum sp. | reverse complement strand
GACCGAAGCCGCCCTGACGCTGGGCACGGGCAATCTCCAGCTTCTGACGCGCGTCGTGGTACCGGGCGTGTTGCCCGATCTCTATCGCGACCTGCGCATCCTGCTGGGCTGGGCATGGACCTATCTGATCGTGGCCGAGCTGATCGGCACGACCAGCGGCATCACCTGGTTCATCACGCAGCAGGCGCGCTACCAGCACTTCGAGAATGTGTACGCCGCCATCATCATCATCGGCATCATCGGCCTCGGGACAGATCTCGTTCTGGGGATGCTGGAAAAACGCTTCTTCCCCTGGGACCGCAACGGAAAATAGAGCGAGGCAAACATGAACGCGGAAAAGACATTGCCGTCCTATCTCGAACAGTCCGATGCGGTGCGCGAGCGCTTCGAGCGGCTGAAGGCACGCCCGAAAATTCTCGAAGTGAAAGGGCTCGACAAGGTTTTCGAAACGCCGAAGGGTAAGACGGTCGCAGTGAAGGACATTCACTTCGAGACCCATCGCCGCGAATTTCTCTGCGTGGTCGGCCCGTCGGGCTGCGGCAAGTCCACGCTCATTCGCATTCTTGCGGGGCTGGATTCGCAGACGGGCGGCGACGTGCTGCTGGAGGGAAAGCCTGTCCGCGGGCCCGGCAAGGACCGCGGCATGGTCTTTCAGGGCTATACGCTTTTCCCCTGGCTGTCCGTGAAGCGCAACGTCATGTTCGGTCTCTCGGTGAACGGCATGGGCTTTCAGGAAGCCGAACGCCAGGCGCTGCAATGGCTGGCGCTTATCGGCCTTGAAAAATTCGCCGAGGCCTATCCGCATCAGTTGTCGGGCGGCATGAAGCAGCGCGTGGCGATTGCGCGCGCGCTCGCCAATCAGCCGCGTATTCTGCTGATGGATGAGCCTTTCGGCGCGCTCGATGCGCAGACCCGCGCCAAGATGCAGGCTCACCTGCTGGAGATCTGGCGCAAGATCGACATCACCATCGTCTTCATCACCCATGATCTCGACGAAGCGATCTATCTGGCCGACCGCGTATTGGTGCTGAAGGCGCATCCGGGCGAAGTGCAGGAGCTGATCGAGGTACCCGTCCCTCATCCCCGCAAGATGGAACAGTTCATCTCCGACGAATTCCTCGCCACCAAGGCCCGTCTGGAAGAACTCATCTATGCGCACGAAGAGAAAGAAGAAGGGGCGGACGAGGATGAGTATGACTATCCCGACATGCCCCGTCTCGTTGAAGTCGATGACAGTGTGGATTGAACTTCATGCAATGGTCTGAACGCACATGGGAAGAACTGCCGGCCGATCTGGAGGCCGCGCATCATGCGGCCATCCTGCCGGTCGGGGCGACCGAGCAGCACGGGCCGCAAATGGGCTGCGGTATGGATGCCGTCCTTGCCGACAAGCTCTGTCGTGCCGTCTCCGAGCGCACGGGCATCCCTATGTTGCCGACCATGTTCTATGGCTGCTCTATCGGCCATAGCCGGCGCTGGCCCGGCACCATTGCGCTACAGCCGGTCACGCTGATTACGCTCATCAAGGAGATTGGCGACTGGGCCTATCACTCCGGTGTGCGCCGTCTTTTCATCGTCAACACGCATGTGACCAATGCCGCGCCGCTTCGTTGCGCACTGGAAATGCTGCGCGCCGAGCATGACGACTTGATGGTGTCGCTCGTCAACTCGGCGACCGTCAGCGCCCGCGTCCGCGAGTTCCATTTTGCAGATGGCGAGGACTGGCACGCCAATGACGCGGAGACATCGCTCATGCTGGCGACGGCGCCGGAAATGGTGCGCCCGGAAAAGCTGGCCGCCTCGGACGATCCGGACCGGACGGACGGGCTTGTCTTCTCCCATCCCGTGAACCGTACCAGCCTCAACGGCGTGACCGGCGCGCCCTCGCGCGCCTCCGCCGAGAAGGGCGAGACGTGGTTCGGCTGGATGGTGGAAGACCTCAGTGAATTCATGGAACGGGGCCTGAAGGAAGAGCCGCCTCTGCCCCATTCCTATTTCGAGCGGGGCGGCTGACGAAGCAATGCATGACGCGTGAACGGATGCGATGTGCCGGGGCGAAAAAGAGCCCGGCGCATAACGGGAACGTATGACCTGTCGCGATAGAGAAAGGCACGGCAATGATGACGGACGAAGAGATTACGACGATCCAGAAGGACCTGCGCGCAAAGGGCGTTAAATACTGCATCGGTGCCTATGTGGACATTCACGGCGTGCCGAAAGGCAAGGTGGTGCCGATCGACCATCTGCATCACATGGCGCATGGCTCCGAACGCTATACGGGCTACGCGCTGGACGGCCTCGGCCAGGCGCCCAACGATGACGAGATCACCTCGCTCCCCGACCTGACCCATATCGTCCAGCTTCCCTGGGAACCCTCGGTCGCCTGGATGCCCGCCGATAACGGATTTCAGGGCAAACCCTATCCGCTGAATACCCGCGTCGCGCTGAAGAACATGCTGGCGCAGGCGGCCGAAATGGGCTTCGGCTTCAATCTCGGCATCGAATGCG
Organism: uncultured Parvibaculum sp.; assembly: GCA_964434415.1. Taxonomy (GTDB): domain Bacteria; phylum Pseudomonadota; class Alphaproteobacteria; order Parvibaculales; family Parvibaculaceae; genus Parvibaculum. The sequence continues at coordinate 2,565 of CAYSVF010000224.1, read as the reverse complement.
AAATCTTTGTCCTGAAGCAGAACGAGGACGGGTCGCTCGCCGTGCCGAACCCCAACGACAAGCTCAAAAAGCCCTGTTACACCGTCGAAGGCTTCATGGATCAGTTCTCATGGCTCGACAAGGTGGCGACCTGCATCAACGATCTGGGCTGGGACCTCTATTCCTTCGACCATGAAGATGCGAACGGTCAGTACGAGTTCGACTTTGCCTATGCCGACGCGCTCACCATGTGCGACCGGCTCGTCTTCTTCCGCTACATGGCAAAGGAGTTCGCCAAGCAGGAAGGCCTGCTCGCGACCATGATGCCCAAGCCCTTCGCCGACAAGACCGGCAACGGCGCGCATTTCAATATGTCGCTCTACGATCTGAAGACGGGCGGCAATGTCTTTGCCTGCGATCCGAAGGACGATCCGCGCGGGCTGGGCCTCACCGAAACCGGCTATCAGTTCATCGGCGGCATCCTGAAACACGGGCCCGCTCTCTGCGCCGCCTTTGCGCCGACGGTCAACAGCTACAAGCGCCTCGTGCGGCAGGGGGCCATGAGCTATTTCACCTGGGCGCCCGTATTCAACTCATACGGCTCCAACAACCGCACGAATTCCGTGCGCGTGCCGTCGGGCGGCGGGCGTTGCGAGTCGCGCAATGCCGACGGCGCGGTGAACCCTTACCTCGCTGCCACGCTGGCGCTTGCCGCCGGGCTCGAAGGCATTCGCGAAGGGATCGACCCGGGCGATCCGAACGAGGATAATCTCTACACGATTTCCGAGTCGGAGCGTGAGGCGCGCGGCATCCAGTTTCTGCCGCAGAACCTGCAGGAGGCGATTGCCTGCTTCCAGGCCGACCCGATCACCGAAACGGCGCTGGGTGCGGGCCTTTGCGATGAGTTCGTGAAGTATAAAACCGAAGAATGGCAGGCCTACCATCTCTCGGTCAGCGAGTGGGAAGTGGAACGCTACAGCCATCTTTTCTGAAGGGTAGAAAATGTCCGGGAACGGCGCAGGCGACGGCCCAAACAATGGAAACGGTACGCGGGCGCTCGACAGCAGACCCGTCAGCCGCATCAGCATTTCCCTGCCGGAGGAATTGCTGACCGAACTCGACCAGATGGTGGAGGATCGGGGGTTTCAGAGCCGGTCCCAGGCGATCAACGACATGCTCCACCAGTTTCTGGTGGAGCATAAGCGCGAGCGCGGCGACGAGGTGATGGTCGGCATCATCACCATCTATTACGACAACACGGCCAACGGTCTTCAAAAGCAGCTCGCGGACCTTCAGTACCGCTATATCGACGAATGCATCAGCTCCCTCCATGTCCATCTGGCGCATAACCAGACCATGGAAGTCGTGCTGGTGCAGGGCCCGGCGCGAAAGCTTCAGGCGATCGCCGACGAGATGGTCACGAAACGCGGCGTCATCGCCGGCAAGATACAGCTCATGGCCGCGGTCATTCCGCCGCTTCACCCCTTCAGCGGCGACTGATTGAAGATGAAAGCGGCAGGCTGGTGAAACTTTAGGCAAAAGGACAGATATTGAGCGTCTTCGGGCGCCAAAAAACCCGGCAAATCAGGGTTCGTGCCTCTTTATCCATGGCACGGGGTTTGCGACACTGAAAACAGGCAGTGGCTAGGGTTCCGGCCGCGATGTTTGGTTTTCCAGGCACGCGGTGACTGGTCCGAGAGCTACACCCTGACCGGTCAACAGCGGTCAGGTACACGGCGGGACAAAAGCCCGGGAGACGGATGCGATGCGAGGATTGGCATTGCAGGCCGCCGTGTATCGCCGATCCTCCAGACTTCATGCGGCGGCACCATCGCCGGCAGGACGACCTGCTGGCGACCTCTTCCGGCCTTGCCGGATTTTTGCCCGGACGGCCGGGCGCCGGCTACTCATGCCGGCATGGTGTAAGGAGATGGAGAGATGGCACAAAGTGCTGACGACGCCCGCGCCGAAGAAAAGGCGCGCTACGACGCACTCTTCGCGCAGGGCCGTGCAAAACGCCGCGACATCAGCGAAGCGCCGGGCAATCCCCGCGACATTCCCGAAAACGACATTCTCTGGCAGGAAACCCTGCCGGGTAGCTGGGGCTGGTCGCGCCGCATCCCGCGAGGGCAGTCCCTGCGCATCACGGCGAGCGGGCCGACCGCCGGCGTCTCCGTGCTGCTTTATAACGCCGACGACCCGACCGAGCGTTTCAACGCGGGCGATACGGTGAAGATCCAGTGGAGCGCCGCGCTGCAGCGCGGCCGGGTACTCTTTTCCGATATGGGCCGCGTGCTGGCCTCGATCACCGACGACACTTTCGGCCGCAATGATGCATTGGCGGGCGGGTCCACGCCCCTCAGCAATGAACAGAAATACGGCGACGCCATGCTGCGTTCCACGCGCGGTAATTTCATCCTGCTGGCTGCAAAGCACGGGTTGAGCAAAGCCGATGTGCCGCCCTGCCTGACGCTCTTCGCGCCCGTCGCCGTCAATGCGGAAGGCCGCTTCGTCTGGGAAGGCGACGGCGCATCCGCCGGCGACTATGTGGATATGCGCGCGGAGATGGACCTCCTTGTCTTCGTC
>CAYSVF010000223.1:0-5080 GCA_964434415.1 uncultured Parvibaculum sp. | reverse complement strand
AGTTCGAGCTGAACGTGTACAATCCGATGATGGCCTACAACTTCCTGCAGTCGGTGAAGCTTCTCTCCGACGCCGCGATCTCGTTTACCGACAATTGCGTCGTCGGCATCGAGGCGCGCGAAGAGAATATCAAGCAGGGCCTCGAACGCTCGCTCATGCTGGTCACCGCGCTGGCGCCGAAGATCGGCTATGACAACGCCGCCAAGATCGCCAAGACCGCGCACAAGAACGGCACCACGCTGCGCGAGGAAGCAGTCGGCGGCGGCTATGTGACGAATGAAGAATTCGACGAGTATGTCCGTCCGGAGAAGATGATTTCTCCGAACTGATCCCTTTCCGCGCCGGGTCGTCATCCGGCGAACCGGCGCGGCACAGGAGACGCTCATGCAAGGCGAAATTAAACGGTCCGTCACCATTGCGGGCCACCGCACCAGCATCTCCATCGAGCCGCCCTTCTGGGACGGCCTGAAGGAACTCGCCTGCTCCCAGAAAGTCTCCGTCAACGAACTGGTGCGCCGCATCGACGCCGAACGCGGCGGGGAGGGAAACCTCTCCAGCGCCGTGCGCATCTATGTGTTCGAGAATTTCCGCAATCGAGACGGCTGTCCGACGGACTGACTTACAGACCGACCGGCGACATCAGTTGGAAGGCCGCGCCACCGGCACAGGCGCCGCAACCACGCCGGCTGCATTGTCGTTTGCAGGCTCTTTCTGCTCCGCCCGGGATTGCGGCGATGAAGGCGGCTTCATCATATTCCGGATGTCGGCGGGCAGATCGACGCCGAGCTTTTTCGCCTGACCCGCCAGAATGAGCGACGACACATGGCTTTCAAGCCGGGCCGTGTCGGTGGAAACGGCGATCCCGCCATGCGGCCCTGCCGCATTCACCGTATAGGCCGTGCTCCCCGCGGGCAGGTCGCCGGTCACCGTCAGTTCGGCATCCGCGCCAAGCCGCGACAGATCGTAGAACGCAGCAAGTTTCCCCTTCCCGCCCTGTAGCGCCACCTCGTCATCCTTGAAGGAGGCGACACCGTCCTTGAGCGTGAACGGACCGGCAATATCCCCGACCGGAGTGGTCCCCGCGAGCAGCACGTTCTTCACCACGCCGTCGAACGCCTCGATATCCTCAAGTTGCCCAAGCGCTTTGCCGAACCCGTCCACATCCAGCGGATGCAGCACGGCATCCTCCAGCCGGATCTGGCCTTCTCCGCTGGCCGAACCGACAAGCGAAAGCCAGCTCAACCCCTTCGCTGCAATATGCAGATTGACGGTAGCGCGTCCTTCTCCCGGCGACGCCCCGAATGCCTGTTCGGAAAGCCGGGCAAGATCGGCCCCCTCGACGAGGCCGGTGAATTCGACCTGTTTTTCCAGCGTGCCCGGCTCGTCACCGCCGGCATTGAAACGTATATTCATCGAGGCCCGACCGCCGGCAAGGTCCCCGACAAGCGGCGAGACGTTCATCACACCATCTGCGATGCCGAGCTCGCCTTCCGCATCCTTCATCGCCAGCGGTCCGAGCGTAAGCAGACCGGATTTGAACTCGACATTGCCCTTCAGGGTGCGGAGCATATGCCAGTCGATAGCGTCCGCCGACCAGACACTTCCCGTCGCAGCATCCGCCTGCGCCGCCAGCCCTGCCAGCGGCGTGACATCCAGACGGTTGGTTTCTAGGTCGCCGGAAATGTCGGCAGGTTCACCATCGGCAGGCGCGGTGTAGATCATCTTGCCCGACAGGCGGAAATTGCCCGCCACCGTTTCGAGATCGGTGAGGGCCAGATGCGCCTTGTCCCAGTCCAGATCGGCCGATCCGACAAACCCCGAGCCCTGCATCTGGGCAAGCATCCAGTCCGACAGCGTGCCCGTCGCGCCGAAGGCCGCCGTCACCGTATCCGCACGCCCGGCGGAAAGGTCCACCTTGCCCTGGAAACGCAGCTTGCTGAACGGATCCGTCGCATCCCCCTCGGCGGTGAAGGAGGCATCGCCGATATGGGCACGGAAGGAAGTCTTGTAGTTCCCCCCTATTCCGTCCATCCGGATCGACGCGGTTCCGCCGCCCTCCAGCGTATCGGCGGGATCGAGACCGAACTGCCGCAGCAATTCGCGCCCTTCCGGATGCGCGGCATTGGCGATGATCTCAAGCTCGTCCAGCTTGCCGCCATCGCCATGATGGCGCTTTATCAGCGCGTCCACACGCGCGCCGCTTACCATGCCGCGCATGGTAAGCGTGTCCACGCGGCGGTCGCTGTCATCGGCCTCACCGGTCGTCCCGTCGAATGTCATATCGACATCGCCGGGGAAGCGGTGCACATCGTATCCGGCCATATCGAGAAGCGCACCGAAGCGCGCCGCCTTGACGCTGCCGGAGAAGGTTCCGCGAATTGTCTCGCGCTCGCCTGTGGTCACGCCGTCGAGTTGGCCGGAAAAACCGATCGCCGCACCTTTCAGATCGCCGATGGACAGCCCGTTGACGATCAGGCGCCTGTTTTCGAGCGCACCGTCTGCGGAGATATTGCTTGCCGTCTGCCCGGCCACGGTCAGCTTTTCCGCCGTGAATTTCAACGTCACGTCATGCGTCTGGAAGAAGGGAAGCGCCTTTTGCCGGTCGGCCGGCAGCATGGCGAGCAACGGGTCCAGATCGAAGGCCGACACCTCCAGCTCCGACGAAAGCCGGGGCCGCGTCGCCGCTTCATATGAAATATCGCCGATCACCGCGGGCTGCGCCGCATCTGCCGAATAGCCGGCCCGGAGATCGTCGACTTTCAGGCTCGACGGTGTCGCCGCGAGTTTGCCGGTCGCGGTAAAGGATATGCGCGGCGACGGACCTTTCGGCGCAGGAGCGGCATCCGTCGTCTCACTCGCGTCCGGCGGTACGTCCGCGCCCGCATTGCGAAGCCATTCCGCAAAACCTTCAAGGTCGCGGCTGGCCAGCGAAAATTGGCCCTCGAAAGCGGAAGTCCCGCCCGCCTCTTCCCGCGCCTTCAGCGTGCCGGCGACGCTGACTTTCGTCAGCCCCGGCGCTTCCGCGGACAATTGACCGATTTTCCACTCGCCACGGTCGAGCGCGAGATCGGCTTTTGCGTCGGCGAAGACGGAATCGCCCAGCAGCAATTCCTCCGCGGAAATATCGAGGGTGCCGTCGATCCCCGCCGGATGCGGCAATCGGTTCAGCAAGGCGAAAGGCGCATCTCCCGCAGTGTCTTCTGCGGAACGGTCGGCAATCAGGATCGCCGCGAGACGATCTGCCCGAAAACCGCTTCCGCCAAGCGTCGCCTCGAAGATGGGTCGCTCGCCCGTCAGGTCGAGTTGTCCCCGTCCCTTCAGAGAGGTCCCATCGCTCGACAGCACCATGTCGCGCAGCGTGACGGAGCTGGCGCGCGCGACCATTCCCGCGCGCAGGCTGACCGGGCTCGCCTTCCCCGCCTGCGCCGCGCCGAGAAGCAACGATGCCTTGCCGTCGAGACGTGCCGCGGCGGAAAACTCCGTCGCGATGCCGCTGAACTTGAACGCAGCCTGCGACGCCGGAAAACCAAGCTCCAGAGTGACGGGAAAAGCCTTCGAGCCGCCGAAATTGCCCAGCACGACACTCGCCGACATCGGTATGTCGTGCGACGTGAACGTCACATCGGCTCGCATAGGCCCGACCAGAGCCTGCGCGCTGACCGTGCCGCTGACGTCTGTCGCCTCCCATGTCCGACCATTGGTGCGATTGATATAGGTCACCGAGCCGTCGCTGAAGCTCGCGCCCTTCAGACTTGTCGATGCGAGAGAGAAAGCGCCTTCTTCCGACGCCGCAGCGCCTTCCACGAAGTCTTTCCAGTTGGCAACGCCGTTCGGCGCCACTTCCAGGTTGACCCTCGGCTTCACGATATTGATCCGCGTGACTTCGATATCGCCCGAAAGGAGCGGCGCCAATGCGAGTTCGCCGTCCATCTGCTCCATGCGCATCAGCGCCGGCGCTTCGGCGCCCGGTGCATTGGCAATGGTGACGCGCCCGAGCGACAGCCGGGGCGCAGGCAGGATGCGGAACCGGATGTCCCCGTCGATGGTGACGTCATGCCCGGTGATGCGCGACGCCTGTCGCTCGAACTCCGCCCGGAAGTCCTTCCAGTCAACGAGGCTGGGGCCGACAAGCAGCGCAATCAGCAACACGACAAGCGCGCCGGCAATATAAGTGAGTATCTGGTTCAAGGACGCGCTCCAGCCCCCGCGGAATCGCTCGCAACGCACGCACTGCGACGCTTTTCATTCTCACCTGACGGCCACCCCGGCCGACTGAACTTTCGCAACTCCCCGTCCAAGCTTAAGCTCGGCCCCGCAACGAGGATGGATGCATGTTCCACGGGTTATATCGGGAAAACCATGTCTGAAAAGCACCCAAACGTAGTTAATTTTTCGTCAGCCCGAAAATTGGCCCGCGCAGCGAAGCAGCGTGACGAAAGAAAGGCCCGAAAGGAACAGGCTGATGCCAATCGCATACGCTTCGGGCGGCCCGGCGCAGAAAAGAAGGCGACCCGCGAAAAACTGAAAAAGGCGGAACGCTCACTTGACGGAAAGAAGCTCGACCACCCCGCGCCCCTGCCCGATTCTCCCGACAAACCCGACTGACGCCTGCCATCTGCCGGGGGATTGACGGAGTTTCCGCCAAACAATATATAACTGAACAGTCAGTTATATATGGATCAAAACGATGGGTGCCGACCCCACCTCCCTCTCAACCGATGAACCGCGCTGGCAGCGGCGTTCCGAAGAGCGCCCCGGCGAAATCATGCGGGCCGGTCTCGAGCTGTTTGCCCGCAAGGGCTTCGCCGCCACCAGGCTGGAGGACATTGCCGACGCCGCAGGCGTGAGCAAGGCAACCATCTATCTCTACTTCAAGAACAAGCAGGATCTCTTCGTTTCCACCGTGCGCGAATTCGCCGAAGCGCGGGTGGAGCGTATCGAGGCGTTTCTCGACGACTATGACGGCAGCTATGCGCAGCTTCTCGAACTCGTACTGGGCCAGCTTTACGAAGCGGCCCGGACGCCGGAACTGCGCGCCATCGTAAAAACCGTCATCGCCGAAGCCGACAATTTCGAAGAC
>CAYSVF010000222.1:0-5081 GCA_964434415.1 uncultured Parvibaculum sp. | reverse complement strand
CTCCAGCATGGTGCCCATGAAGATGAAGAGCGGCACCGCCATCAGCACTTCGTTCGTCATGTTGCCGTAGATGCGCTGAGGCAGCACGGCCATGAAGCCGAAATCGAAGACGCCGAACCACATGCCGGCAAGGCCGAAGATCAGCGCTACGCCCGCCAGCGTGAAGGCGACGGGAAAGCCGCACAGCAGCGCGCCGCAGGCCACGGCGAACATCAGAATGTCTAGCCACTCGCTGATTGCCATTTGCGTGCTCAGATATGTTGTTCGTCTTCTTCCGCGGGCAGTTCAAGCCCCCGGAGAACACGCAATGAATGGATGAGCGTCGAGAGGCCCTGCAGCGCCAGCAAGACGGCAAAGACCGGGATCACGCTTTTCAGCAGGAAGACGGCCTGAATGCCGCTGGTTTCCTTCGAGCCTTCGTGAACGAGCCATGAGCTGCGCACATAGGGCCAGGCCACGGTGACGATGAGGTAGCAGACCGGCCAGAGAAAGAGCAGGACGCCCGCCATATCGACCGACGCCTTGAAGCGGGGCGAGGCTTCCCGGTAGATCACGTCCACGCGCACATGGGCGTTGTGCAGCAGCGTGTAACCCGCCAGCAGCATGAACATGGAAGCGTGCATATAGACGATGGATTCCTGCGTCCAGATCGAGCCGAGGCCGAAGACGTAACGCATCACCACCACGACGAACTGCGTCAGCACCATGAGGACCGCGAGCCAGGACAGCACGCGGCCGATGCGTTCGTTGAGGCCATCGATAGCATCGGCCACTTGCTTCATTGCGTCATTCCTCCGGCTCAGGCGTCTTCGCGCGCCTGCACGAAGGCCTGTTCGCCGATGCGGGTCCAACCCTTCGACAAGGCCAGCGACTGGCTGAAGCTTTCGTATACCTTCTTGGCATAGGGGTCGGAGTCGGCCGTTTCCTGCAGCACTTCCGCGGATGCCTTTTTCAGCGCCGCCATGATCTCCGGCGAGAACTCGCGCAGCTTCACGCCGTGCTTCTCGGTCAGCGTCTTCAGGGCCTGGCCGTTGAAGTGATTATATTCGGCGAGCGAGTAGCAGTTCTCTGCGATGCAGGCCGCCTTGACGACTTCCTTCTGCGAATTGGTCAGCGAGTTCCAGACCGTGAGGTTGAAGCCCGCCGACATGCAGGAGCCCGGCTCGTGCCAGCCCGGCCAGTAGTAATAGTCCGCGACCTGATAGAAGCCGAACGACATGTCGTTCCACGGACCGACCCATTCGGTCGCGTCGATGGCGCCGCTTTGCAGGCTGGGGAAGATTTCGCTGCCCGCCATCGTGACCGCCGCCGCGCCCAGCTTGCGCATCACTTCGCCGCCAAGACCCGGCATACGGATCTTCAGGCCTTTGAGGTCTTCCAGCGAATTGATTTCCTTGCGGTACCAGCCCGCCAGCTGCACGCCGGAATTACAGGCTGCAAAAGCCTTGATGTTGAACTGCGCGGAGAGATCGTCCCAGAGCTTCTGGCCGCCGCCATGATAGATCCAGGCGTTGATCTCGTTCGCCGTCATGCCGAAGGGGACGGCGGTGAAGAAGTTGAAGGCCTTGGACTTGCCCTGCCAGTAATATTCGGCGCCGTGATAGATGTCGGCCGCGCCGCCGGAGACGGCGTCGAAGGCTTCCAGCGCGGGCACCAGTTCACCCGCGGCGTAGACTTTCACCGTCAGCGCGTCGTCGGTCATGTCGGTGATGCGCTTGGCGAGGCGCGCAGCCGATGTCCCCATGCCCGGAAAATTCTGCGGCCATGTCGTCACCATTTTCAGCGTGCGCTTGCCCGAGGCGATGGCCGGTGCAGGCAGTGTTGCAGCGGCGACGGCGGCTGTGCCGGCGCCGGTCAGAAACGAGCGGCGTTTCATCAATGGGCTCCCCGAATGCTAATCCCCAACAGGTCGCGTCCCGCAGGCCTTGCGGCGGGACGGTTTGCGCAGCCCTTGTTGCCCGGGTTCTTGCGCGCGGGCCAGTATAGGCGCGCGCCGCGACGGTGCAATGGCTGGCTCAAATGGCCGGTTTCAGCGGTTTTTGCGAGGCTTTCGCAGCAATTTCGCGAACCAGCTCCTCGACGCAGGCCTCGGGGCTGCGGCCCGCCGTATCGATCACGATCCGCTCGATGTGCCAGTCGTGATATTCGCGGGCCTGCACCTTTTGCCAGTCCGGCAGGTCCAGGCCTTCGATGTCCGTGACACGGCCTTCCACCCGGGCGCGGTGTTCGTCCAGGTCGGAGCAGGTGATTTCCACGTCGATGGCGGGTGCGCCGGCGGCGTCTGCCGTTTTGCGCCAGGCATCGCGGGTGATGCGCAGCGGATTGACGCTGTCGGCCACCACGAGCGCGCCGAGCCGCAGATTGTCCGCAGCCAGCGCATAGCCGACGCGGTAGCCGCTCTCGGGCACCTCGGACATGTCGATGCCCGCATTCGCCATGGCCTGTTCGATCGTATCGATCCGCAGATGCACGGCGCCCAGACGGCGGGCCAGATTGCGGGCGATGGTCGTCTTGCCGCTGCCGGGCAGGCCGGCAAAGACAATGAGAAGGGGCCCGGATAACCGGCACGGCGGGTCAGAAGGCATCTTCGTAGCGCCGCCAGCCGTCGCGGGTGAGGGCTTCCAGCGGCTGGAATCGGGTCTTGTAGGCCATCTTGCGGCAATCGGCGATCCAATAGCCCAGATAGACATAAGGCAGACCCATCTGCCTGGCGCGCTCGATATGTTCCAGCACCATCCAGCTTCCCAGGCTACGCGTCGTCGCGGCGGGGGAATAGAAACTGTAGACCATGGAGAGCCCGTCATGCAGGCGGTCGGTCAGCGCGGCGGCGATCAGCGGCGGTTTGCCATCGGGGCCGGCAGCGGGCGTTTCGTTTGCGGGCGTTTCCGGGCCGGCCACGCGGTATTCGATGACGTCCGTCTCGATGGTCGTGTCCTCGATCATGGAGGTGTAGTCCATGGCCGTCATATCGGCCATGCCGCCATCGGGATGGCGCGCATCGAGATAGGTCCGCAGCAGGGCGAATTGCTCCTGCGTGGCGCGGGGCGGACGCGGCGTCGCGGTAATATCGGCATTGCGGTTCAGCAGCTTGCGGAAATTCCGGCTCGGCGCAAATTCATCCACGATCACACGAACCGAGACGCAGGCATCGCAGCCGTCGCAGGCGGGCCGGTAGGCGATGTTCTGGCTGCGGCGGAAACCGGCTTCGGTCAGCAGGTCGTTGAGCGCGACCGGGTCTTCGCCGAGGAGATGGGTGAAAACCTTCTTCTCGTAGCGCCCGGGCAGATAGGGGCAGGGCTGCGCGGTCGTGATGTAGAACTGCGGATAGCGTATGCCGGCTCGTTCGTTCAACCTGATCCTCGTTTGTCCTCGTCCCTGTCAGGGCCGCCGGTCTGGCCTCAGAGGCCGAAATACCAGGGCGCAAACACAGAATAGGCCAGCCAGATCAGGATGACGAGGGGGACGCCCGCGCGCAGGAAATCCCGGAATTCGTAATGGCCGGGGCCCATGACCAGCAAATTGGTCTGATACCCCATGGGTGTGGCGAAAGAACAGTTGGCGGCGAAGATCACGCAATAGATGAAAATCATCGGATCGACGCCGATTTGGTTCGCCGCGCTTATCGCAATGGGCGTAAAGAGCACCGCCGTCGCATTGTTGGTCAGAATATTGGTGGCGACAGCCGTCACGAGGAAAAAGGCGGAGAGCATGACGCTCGGTCCCTGGTCCTTGAAGAGCGAGACGGCCGTCATGGCGGCGGCCTCCGCGCCGCCCGTCACCTGAAGCGCGCTGGCCAGCGCCAGCATGGTGCCCACCAGCAGGAAGATGCGCCGGTCGATGGCGCGCGATGCCTGCCGCGTGTTCAGCACGCCCGTCAGCACCATCGCGCCCGCGCCCGCGACGGAGGCGATCTCGATGGGCAGCACGCCGCCAAGGACGCTCAGCACCATCGCGCCGAAAACGGCGAGCGCGCGCCGCGCAAGCGCCGGGTTCGGCAGTTCCGTCGCCGACCACTCCAGCAGCAGCACGTCGCGATTGGTCCGCAGGCCGTGCACCGCTTCCGGCTTGCCGAGCAGCAGCAGCACGTCGCCGGCTTCCAGCCTGATGCCGTTCAGCAAGGTGCGGATCATGCGGCTGCGGCGCTGAATGCCGACCACGATGCAGCCTGTCTGATGGCGGAAGGCGATCTGTTCCACGGTCAGCCCGATCATGCGTGAGGCGGGCGCGACCACGGCTTCGGCGACGGTCAGTTCGCCGCTCGTCTTGCCTCGCGGCGTGTCGTTCTCGTCGCGGTCGGCGAGGGTTTCCTCCAGCATGCCCTCGAACATCTTGGAGCCGGATTTCAGCGCCTCGGTGAGCGTGTTGCGCGTGGCCGCCACGATGATCACGTCGCCGGGCCGCAACGTCACGTCCTCGAAGGGCGGCAGGATGGGGTGTTCGCCGCGCTGGATCATGCGCACGGTCATGTCCTTGAGCGGCGGGAAGAGCCCCGCGCGCGAGGTGGTGCCAACCAGCGGATGGCCCGGTGTCACTTCGATCTGGGCGATATATTGCTTGCCGCTCGTGCCTTCCTGACCCGCGAGCGCGGTCGCGGGGTCGCCCCGGTCGGGCATCATGAGCGGTGCGATGAGGATGGAATACACCATGCCGATCCCGGCGAGGAAAAGCGCGGGCACGGTGAAATCGAAAATACCGATGGGCGGCAGGTCGTAGCTGTGCACCACGCCCGCGGCAAGCAGGTTGGTCGACGAGCCGATCAGCGTCGTCATGCCGCCGAGAATGGAGACGAAGCTCAGCGTCATCATGATTTTGGGAGTGCGTTGACCGAGCTTGCCCGCCATCGTCGCCAGAACGGGGATGAACATCACCACGACGGGCGTATTGTTCAGGAAGGCGCTCACCACGGCGACGAGCAACAGCGTCAGCACGATGGTCAGTCGCGGTATTTTCGAGCCGCGCTCCGATATGAAGCGGGCAGGGCCGTCCAGCGCGCCGGTCTGGAACATGCCGTGACCGACCACCAGCAGGGCGAGCACGGCAATCAGGGCGGGATTGGCGAACCCGGCCAGCAATTCGCCCGG
>CAYSVF010000221.1:0-5091 GCA_964434415.1 uncultured Parvibaculum sp. | reverse complement strand
CCCAGTGAATCAAAAGTCCCCGCTAAATGCGAGGACTTTGTCAGCAGTCTGAGGCTCTTTTTATTTGCCCTGCCGATGACGACGACAGCCCACCGACACCCCGAGCCGCCGGGACAAATGCATATTTACTGATCGTTATGCCTATATATCGGGTCCAAATATTAGGCGCGTCGTTGCGCCGCCTCTCCCCCTTTGTCTGAAAAATCCCCAAATTCCGCGGAATTCCGCGCTTGCCCGGAAAATGGGCAGGCTGGCATGCACCTTGATTGTGCACAACGACCAATAAAAAGGCTGAACATCCCCGCTGCATGGCGGGTGCGACACCGGCCTGGAAAGAAACGGTCCGGCATTTCCGTTCGGACCGGCGGTGGCACCGAAGGAGAGCATTTCATGAATCCGGTCGAGAGCACGCCCGCAGCCCTGACAGGGGCGATATCTGGCGGCGATGTCTTTTTCATTCTGATGGGCGCCATTCTGGTGTTCGCCATGCATGGTGGCTTTGCCTTTCTCGAAGTCGGGACGGTCCGCCACAAAAACCAGGTAAACGCGCTGGTGAAGATCCTCGTGGATTTCGCCGTTTCGACCATCGCCTATTTCTTCGTCGGCTACATGGTCGCCTATGGGGTGAACTTCTTCGCCTCCGCACATGTACTCTCCGGCTCCACCGGCAGTTTCGCGCCGCAGGGCAAGGATCTCGTGAAATTCTTCTTCCTGCTCACTTTCGCCGCCGCCATTCCCGCGATCATTTCCGGCGGCATCGCCGAACGCGCCCGCTTCTGGCCGCAAGTCGGCGCCACCGCAATCCTCGTCTCGCTGGTCTATCCCTTCTTCGAAGGCATCGTCTGGAACGGCAATCTGGGCATCCAGGACTGGATGACCGCAGCCTTCGGCGCGCCTTTCCATGACTTCGCGGGCTCCATCGTCGTCCATGCCGTGGGCGGCTGGATCGCGCTCGGCGCGGTGCTGATGCTCGGCGCGCGCAACGGCCGCTACTCGCGCAGCGGCAAGTTGCTGGCCTTCCCGCCGTCTTCCATTCCCTGGCTAGCGCTCGGCTCCTGGATGCTCTGCGTCGGCTGGTTCGGCTTCAATGTCATGTCCGCCCAGTCGCTCGAAGGCGTTTCCGGCCTGGTCGCGATGAATTCGCTGATGGCCATGGCCGGCGGCATCCTCGCCGCCCTTGTCGCCGGCAAGAACGACCCCGGCTTCGTTCACAACGGTGCGCTGGCGGGCCTGGTGGCGGTCTGTGCCGGCTCCGACATCATGCATCCCATCGGCGCTCTCGTGGTAGGCGGTGTGGCCGGTGCCATCTTCGTTGTCATGTTCGAGGCCTGTCAGGACAAGCTCAAGATCGACGACGTGCTCGGCGTCTGGCCGCTGCACGGACTGTGCGGTCTTTGGGGCGGCGTCGCCGCGGGCATCTTCGGCCTTGAACAGCTCGGCGGCATGGGCGGCATCAGCTTCATGGCGCAGCTTTTCGGCTCGCTTGCGGGGGCGGTCTATGCGCTGGCGGCGGGTCTCGCAGTCTATGCGACCTTGCGGGCCACAATCGGCATCCGGCTGGACCAGGAGGCCGAACACAGAGGCGCCGATCTTTCCATTCACATGATCGGCGCCAACCCGGAGCAGGAGGTGGCGGCCCGCTGACGCGGCTGTCGCCAGACCTGCCTTCGGGACCGCCACGGGGCTTCGGTTAACGCCTTTTTAAGGGATTGCTTCGGATTTTGTGGATAACCCACGAGGAATCCACAGAGTTTTCCACCTCAAGGGTCGGTCGGTAGCGCTGGACCGCCGATGCGGGGCTGTTTAAGATCGCCCACGCTTCGCGGCCCGAAGCGCTCCCGAATCCCGCCGCCCGCCATCGGGAGGGCAACCGAAGCACTCTTTCAACAGGCTTGAGAGCCGGCAGCGTCATGACCGACACGGAGATTCACGGCCAGAAACGGACGGAGCAACGACCGGAGAGCCGGTCGCGCTTCGACGCGCTGCCCGACAGCCCCTTTCCGCGCCTCAACGCGCTGATCGAGGGAATTGAGCCGGGAAAGCCGCCTCTGATCCTTTCGCTGGGCGAACCTCAACACCCCTTTCCCGATTTCGTGCTGAAAGAGATCAACGCGAATGCGGCCCTTTTCGGCAAATATCCGCCGATCATGGGGACACCGGATTTCCGCAAATCCGTGCAGGGCTGGTTGCAGCGCCGTTTCGGCGCAGGCGACGCACTCGACCCCGATACGCAGATCCTGCCGGTCAACGGCACACGCGAAGCGCTCTTCAACATGGCGCTGGTGGCGACCCCGCCCAAAAAAAACGGCCAGCGGCCTGCTGTGCTGATGCCGAACCCCTTTTATCAATGCTACGCCGCCGCCGCGCTGGCCGCGGGCGCGGAACCGGTCTATCTGGCCGCGACGGCCGAAAACCGCTTCCTGCCGGATTTCCACGCGCTCCCGGCGGACCTCCTCGCGCGCACCTCGGTCATCTATTTCTGCAGCCCGGCCAATCCGCAGGGCGCGGTCGCGGATATGGACTATCTGAAAGGCCTCATCGCACTGGCCCGCGAATACGACATCCTGCTCGCGCTCGATGAGTGCTATGCCGACATCTATGACCGCGACCCGCCGCCCGGCGCCCTTCAGGCCGCGCTTGAGCTAGGCCCGGAAAAACCCGGCGCCGATCTTTTTGACAATCTGATTGTCTTTCATTCGCTGTCGAAGCGATCGAGCCTGCCGGGCCTTCGCTCCGGTTTCTGCGCGGGCGGCAGGGCCTTCATGACGCGCTTCCGTGCATTCCGCAATATCGGGGCCCCGCAGGTGCCGCTGCCGATCCTCGCTGCCTCCACAGCTGCCTGGAACGACGATGCCCACGCCGCCGCGAACCGCGACCTCTACCGACGCAAGATCGATTTCGCGGAAAGCATTCTGGGCAATCGTTTCGGTTTCTATCGCCCTGCCGGCGGCTTCTTTCTCTGGCTCGATGTCGGCGATGGCGAACAGGCCGCGCGCGAACTCTGGGCGCGGGGCGGCGTGAAGGTATTGCCGGGGGCCTATCTCTCGCGCGAAGATTCAATCGGTTATGAAGGCGCGAATCCGGGATCGGCCTATATTCGCGTCGCGCTTGTCGACAATGAGGAGAAAACCGGCGAAGCCCTGACCCGCATGGCGGAGGTGTTGTGAGCGTCTCCTCAGAGCGTGGCAAGAAGACAAAGTCCGCAAGCCGATCTGCCTCCCGCAAACCCGCGACTGCCAGAAACAAGGCAGGCAAGGGGAAAACCGCAAAGGCACCGGCGCGGGGCAGCCGGTCGCGCAGCACCGGCACAACGCGCGGAACCGCAGCCCGGTCCGCCCGCAACAGGACGAACGGAACAGGTTTGGTGAGACGTTTCCTTGCGAACCCGCTGAGCTACCTGCCCCCCGCGATCCGCGATTTTTGCGCAAAGCGGCTGCAGGAACTGGCCGGCCTCACCCTCGCCGGGCTGGGACTTTTCGGCCTTGTGGCGCTGGCAAGCTTCTCCATCGACGATCCGAGCTTCAACAATGCGACCTCCAATCTGCCGGGCAACTGGATGGGATTGCCGGGTGCCTACGCATCCGACGTGCTGCTGCAGACGCTCGGCCTGGGTGCGCTTTTTCTCCTGATCCCGCTCATCGCCTGGGGCTGGCGGCTTCTGTCGCATCGCGCACCCGGCCATCCGGTTTTCCGCGTCGCGGCCTGGCTGGGCGGCACGCTCACCGCCGCCTGCTTCTTCGGCACGATGCCGCGGCTTTTCGACTGGCAGCTCCAGTCGGGGCTAGGCGGATTTCTGGGCGACATCTTCGCCGCTCTGGGCCTGAGCCTTTTCGTCAATCTCATCGGCGAAACCGGCGCCTTTGTGCTGACTGCCATCATTATGGGGCCCGTGGCAGTGCTGGCGCTCGGCTATGCAATCGACATGCGGCGCGAGGATATCGCAGCCCTGTTCAGCCGACTGGCCGATGCTCGGTCGGAGCGCGCTCAAGCCCGCCGCGAAGAGCCCGCCGGATACAGCGCCGGCGCCGTCAGCCGTCCCCGCCGCCGCATAGCGCAAGCAGATGAAGAGGACGAGGGGGAAGACGACGAGAACATCTTCGACCGGCCCGATCTCGAACCCGGCCGTCTGCGCATGGCGATCTGGAGCCTGTCGGACATCGTCACCGATTTCACCGACCGGCTGCTGCGCCGGGGCGATTTTGCGCCTCTGAGCGAAGAGGAACGCGAGGCCGCGCGCAGCAATACGGGCTTCGGCCGCCGCGACGCCAACGACGAAGAGGGAGAAACGCCGCCGCGCCGCAAAAAAACATCCGCAGGCCGCGAACGCGCCGCGAACGCTCAAAGGATAGAGCCGACCGTTTCAAGGACCGCCCCCAAGGTGAGCCGCACGGCGCAGAAGAAAAAGACCTCCAAGCGCGCCGCAGCCGAAGCGCAACCCTCGCTCGCGCTCGATCCGGAGAGCCCCTATCAGCTGCCGGCGCTTTCGCTTCTGACCCCGCCGAAAGCGGGCGGCGGCGCGAAAATGAGCGACGAGGCGCTGGAACAGAATGCGCGCCTGCTGGAATCCGTGCTCGACGATTTCGGTATCAAGGGCGAGATCATCAATGTACGCCCCGGTCCCGTCGTCACGCTTTACGAACTGGAGCCTGCGCCGGGCATCAAATCCTCCCGCGTCATTGCGCTTGCCGACGACATTGCGCGCTCCATGAGCGCCGTCTCCGCCCGCGTCGCCGTCGTCTCGGGCCGCAACGCCATCGGCATCGAGCTGCCAAACGCCAAGCGCGAAATGGTCTATCTGCGCGAGCTGCTCGAAACGCAGGAATATGAGAGCCACAATTCCAGGCTGGGCCTCGCACTCGGCAAGAATATCGGCGGCGAAGCGGTCATCTCCGACCTCTCCCGCATGCCGCATCTGCTGATCGCGGGCACCACCGGCTCCGGCAAGTCGGTGGGCATCAACACCATGATCCTGTCGCTCCTCTACAAGCTGCCGCCGGACCGCTGCAAACTCATCATGGTCGATCCCAAGATGCTGGAACTCAGCGTCTATGACGGCATTCCCCATCTTCTCGCCCCCGTGGTGACCGACCC
>CAYSVF010000220.1:0-5110 GCA_964434415.1 uncultured Parvibaculum sp. | reverse complement strand
CTTCGAGAGCATGGACTCGATGCGGACCGATCCGTCCAATTCATCGCATACGACAATTTTACTTCTGAGATCACGCTGGAGGAAATTGAGAAGTATAATCCAATCCTCGCGATAGATAGAGCATGCCAGGAAGTCGACAGGACGTCCGGTAGATGCATGCCTGGGCAAGACTTTACGCCTCTAGCGCCGGAGGAACAGGGCCCGATATTTTTGGTTTGGCCCTACGAGGACCTGCCAGCTGCCTATGTGCCTGCACGCAATTCAATCTGGGTTTGGTTTGTCGTCTCTATTAGACAGTCACTATGAGGCCGATCGCTATTCATGCGAAGACCGCCCTGCCCTTTCTTTGCTTGGGCATCGCGCTGGTTTTGTGTGGATGGGCATTCTTCCGCTCCGAACAATACCGAGCGGAGTCCGATCTCAAATTTGGACAGACCTACGAGATTCAGTGGCGAACGACGCAGATTCGAGAGCGGCTGGCGCGAATTCACGGTGACCTACGTCTGGCGATCGCTACTGGGGAATTGGATGCGCGCCTCGGTCCCCAGATATTTCTCCTTGAGGCCAATGTTGGGCAACTCCTAAACTTGGAGTACGCACCCGAGTTCCTGCGGCCGCGCGACATGGATCTGCTACGTGGTCTACAGACGATCGCTCAAGCTCGGTTGAGACCCGTACTCGACGATCGGACCAAAGTCGAGGAAGCTCTCGGATACATGCCGGATCTGGAGCAGCGGATGTTTGAGGTTTCGGGAACCGCAGTAGCGCACGCAGAGACGTTGAACACGACGTTGCACATTGCAGCTTCTGCCTCCAGAAACCGGTTCCTGTTTGCTACCGCACTGGCGCTTGCTGCGCTCGGTTACACGATTATTCACTTCCGCAACGTCTTCGCACGCCGACGGGACCAGCAAATGCGGTCTTTCTCCACACTTTACGCTCACATGACGCGGTCAAGAGTCACCGCCCTTAGACTCTTTCTCGACTATCAAGATGAGGCAACCGTTCGTCACCCTGAGATGCTTTCTTCCGCAAAGGAGGCAGTACAGCAGCTAGAGACCATCACCATCGGGCTAAATACGATCGCGTATGCCGACAGCGACGCCCCTCGGGAGCCGCTCTCGTCAATCCTTGGCACTCTCGCGGCCGAAAGGTTCGTCAAGCCTGCCGTGTTTGCAGATGAGGACGCGGGTTCAACATCGGTGCCAGCTATGCAGGTTCGGCTCCTGATGGACGAACTTCTGCAGAACGCAGAGGCTGCTGTAAAAGATATTCCAAATGGGCGTATCGAGATTCTAGCGAGACTTTCGAAGGCATCAATGAGCAAGAAATCGAAGCTGTCGTTGGAAGTCGCGGACAATGGGCCCGGCATGACCCCGGAGGTCCTGGAGAGCGCTGTTGCCCCATTCTTTTCAACGAAGGCGGGTCCTCATACAGGGCTGGGCCTTACGGGCTGCGCCCATATGGTTGCGGCGCTCAAGGGGAAAATCAGCATTGCGTCGCAGCCCGGCAAGGGCACATCCATCCAGATATTGTTACCCGTTCAGAATACCTAACATATTGCAGGTCGGGCCCGTCGGAGCCAGGGCGGAAGGCCGTACGCGAAGACGCGCGTAAGGACTTCTTCGTCATCTCTGCCAGTCAGTAAGCTCGGGCAAGGGAGTTCCCAGCTGGGAACTTCGCAATTTGCAGTAGCCGGAGGACGACGTTTGGTTCGACCGTATTGGGTTAGAACCGTTTAATAATGACGCATAGTAGGGACCTATGGGGACAAACGACTCGCCTCGACGGCTACAACATGTCGGTCTATCCGCCCGCGAAAACAGTGCCAAAATCGAGATGCAATTTCCTTGCCTCCAAGCACTCTTTGCGGTCGAGACGAAGAAGTTCCCAGCTGGGAACTTTTGGTGCAGTCAGCCGGACGTTCGGCGGCTTAGTGGAGTGGGTGGGCCCTCTCGCTCCGGTCAACCGTTGAAGGTTGCCGGGTGCTTGGTATTTGGTTGGAGCGGGCCCAAGTCACCAGCCTTGCGTGAATCGAAGAGTTCCCAGCTAGGAACACCCAAACAACGTGTTCGTCTGCACAAGCACGAAGCATCCTCCGTCGAGGGCTCGGTCCCAATAGCAGACCTCATGTAACCTATCTAGTTAATGCGACGAAGGGACAGGCTGAGCGCACACTTCGCAGCACTCCCTCGTGATCTCGACGCCTACAGTCTGCCTTCAGTGAGCATTGTAGGGGTCGATGTTCGTCATCCCCGAAGGCATCCCAAGCGCCGATATTTTCGCGTGGTCGAAGCAGAGCCTAGCCCGGATCAGTCCATTTGCGCGCCCCTACCGAATCGGGATAAACCCGCTACGGGAAATCATCGAAATTCGAGAAATTTCCGTAGGTTCGAGTGCGTTAACTTTCCGTTAACCATGTCAGGGACACTGTGAAAGCGCGCTAGCCACGGAGAATCGAGTGACGCGTCACCTCAGAAGCCTTGAATTTATGAACACCTTCTCGGTCAAGCTCGAGAAGGCGCTGGCGAATCTGTCGATAGCCCAGTTTCCACCAAATGCCGTCCGCACCATGCGGACTTTTTCGTCAACCGAGGTGGCAGGGCTGCTTGGTGTGACAGAAGCATATATTCGCCAGGTGGCTCTTAGGGGGCAGGGGCCCGAACCCGAAACGACGTCCACAGGCAAACGCCTCTATACGCTTGAGCAGGTCCTTGATCTGCGTATGACACTTGCAGAAAAGGCTCGCAAGAAGTGGATCAACCCTCGCCGAACTAGCGGAGAACAATGCCAGATTATTGCGATCACCAACTTCAAAGGCGGGAGCAGCAAAACATCTAGCACGATCCATCTCGGACACTGGTTGGCGCTTCGCGGCTATCGTGTGCTGGCCGTCGACTTGGACCCGCAGGCGTCTCTGACGGGATTGCACGGAGCACTGCCAGGTTTCGACCACCGCAAGGATGATACCTTCTACTCGGCGATACGATTCGACGAGCCAATTCCTACTCGGGAGGTAGTCCACAAGACCCACATAGCGGGCTTTGATGTCATTTGTGCCGGGCTGGATCTGACCGAGTTCGAAACGGCCGTAGCTCTCGAGATGCGCAAGTCGCCAGGGACAAATTTCCTGTTGCGCGTTCCTTATGCGTTAGAGCAGGTCGCCGACGACTACGATGTCATACTGATGGACAGCGCGCCATCGCTCAATTTTCTCACACTTTCGTCGCTGACCGCGGCCACGGGCGTGTTGATCCCTGTGCCTGCGCAGATGCTTGACGTCGACTCGACAGGGAAGTTCTTGGAGTTGGCCGCTTCGTATCTTAATGTCCTCAACAAATATGGAGCAGGGGCCGATTGGGATTTCGCAAAGTTTCTCATTACCAAGTTCGAAGCTAATGATCATCCGCAAGCCCATATGCAGGCCCTTATGCGGCAGGTGTTTGGTGAGGATCTGCTACTCAATGCCGTGGCAAAGTCGACCGCCATCTCCGACGCACTGACCTGGAAGCAGAGCCTCTATGAGGTTCAGCGATCACGCTTCTCTGCTCCAAAGACCTACGATCGCGCCATCGAGTCTTTGAACGCGGTGAACGCGGAGATTGAAGGCCTCATTATGACAGCTTGGGGACGCGAGACATGAGCCGCAAGGGTTCCAAGGAAATGTTCGCCGCGGTTCTCAACCAGCTGAGCGAGACCAAAGAAGACGCTATGCCTGAAGTGCGGTCCTCATCACCGCACCTCCTCAAAGTTGCGGCCGGCGTTCGGCAGATTCAAGAACGTAGCGAAGCCGCTGAGAGGTTGCTGCGGACCGGGGAGCAGATCGTAGAGCTAGACCCGGATATCATTCTCCCTTCACGCATTCAGGATCGATACGACGAGGCGTATGAGGCGGAGGCTGTCGCTGAAATGGTCGCCTCCATGCGTCTGCGTGGCCAAATTCTTCCCGGCCTGGTCCGCCCGGTCAAAGACGAACAAGGCGCAGACGCGCTAGAGATTGTCTTCGGCCGCCGGCGGCAAGCGGCAGCAAGACTGCTGGGGTTCAAGTTTCGGGCCATCATTCGCGAGCTCACGGATGAAGAAGCTGTCATCCTGCAGGGTGAGGAGAATACGCAGCGCGAAGACCTATCCTTCATTGAGAAATGCGTGTTTGCGTTGGCTCAGGAGGAAGCGCGCTTCAAACGGGAGACAATCTGCGCGTCACTTTCCACGGGCAAGTCCCACATCAGCGAGATGATCTCCATAGCCACTGAAATTCCCAACGAGCTTCTTCGTTCGATAGGCAAGGCGCCGGGTATTGGACGGCCACGGTGGGCTGCGCTGGCGAAGAAGCTCTCTTCTCAAGGAGAGGGCGCGTGGAGACCCGTCATCTCTTTTTCTGATTTCAAATCCCAGGCAAGCGACGAGCGCTTCGAAGCAGTGTTCAAGGCTCTGTCGATCAATGTCCCTGGGCGTGGCGACACGAAGGCCCGATCATGGGTGTCGGCGGACAAAGGTCTCAGCGTTCTGGTTAAATCTACGCCAAAACGGGCTGTCGTAACCTATGAAGCGAAGAACGGCCCCGGCTTCGCCCACTACATATCAGGTCGTTTGGAAGCCCTCTATGAGGATTTCCTCAAAGCGAACAAGGCATTAACAGGAGACTGAACGCAAAAGAAAAAGGCCCCCGAAACGTCACCGACGCGGAAGCCCTTCTCAAGTCCTAAGCAAACTGAGAATCGCAAATCCGCGAATCACTGTCAAGAGTCATAGGCGTCGATTCGGCGAACCGATTTCTTTTGCCTAACTGAAGGCAGAAGGAAAATGCAAACGCATACCCAAACGACGCCTCTTGGGCGGCGAGCGATGGTGCTTGGCTCATTGCCGATTGCCGGTTCCGACAACCGTCTTGACGAGCAAACCAGTGGGACGTCTCTTCCGCTCAACAAGGGGAGGAACGGATGAGCTCCCCGACACTCAGCGGACTGCGCCGGACGAGCCCGGAAAGCCTTGCTGCGGCGAATTACTCACGACGCTATCGTGAGGAGGGCGCTGCAAAAGTCACGCGAAACGATGCAGTGCGTGTTGCCAAGCGCGCGGCGGCCGCAATGGGACTGAAATCGTCCAAGAT
>CAYSVF010000219.1:0-5130 GCA_964434415.1 uncultured Parvibaculum sp. | reverse complement strand
GCCCAAGGAAGCCGTGAAGGCGAAGGAGCCTGCCAAGGCCCCCGCGGCGAAGGTGGAAAAGCCGAACTTCAAGGCCAAGGAATTCGTGGTCTATCCGGCGCATGGCGTCGGGCAGATCCTGGAAATCGAAGAGCAGGAAGTGGCCGGCCATACGCTGGAACTGTTCGTCATCAACTTCGACAAGGAGAAGATGGTCCTGCGCGTGCCGACCAACAAGGCGACCGCCGTGGGCATGCGTAAGCTGTCGGACGCCGATGTGGTCGATTCCGCCATCGAAACGCTGCGCGGCCGTGCGCGCATCAAGCGCACCATGTGGAGCCGCCGTGCGCAGGAATATGAGGCCAAGATCAACTCCGGCGACCTGATCTCCATCGCCGAGGTGGTCCGCGACCTCTATCGCTCCGAGCGCCAACCCGAACAGTCCTATTCGGAACGCCAGCTCTACGAAGCCGCACTCGACCGCATGGCCCGCGAAGTCGCCGCCGTGGAGCGCGTCGGCGAAGATGTGGCGATCGAAAAGGTCGAGAAGGCCCTGCAGGGCGACAACAAGACCTCTTCCAAGTCGGAGGAAGAGAGCGAAGCGGCCTGATCCGCAAAACCGCTTATCCTGAAAGGCCCGGCTAAAGCCGGGCCTTTTTTGTGCGCTCCCGCCCTCCCGCCCGGCGGCCGGTTGATC
Organism: uncultured Parvibaculum sp.; assembly: GCA_964434415.1. Taxonomy (GTDB): domain Bacteria; phylum Pseudomonadota; class Alphaproteobacteria; order Parvibaculales; family Parvibaculaceae; genus Parvibaculum. Next base: position 4,454 of record CAYSVF010000219.1, on the reverse strand, counting down.
CGAAACGCTCTCCCCGCCGTAGCAAGACCGGGAAGGCATTCGCGACACGGCCTTTCTTACGAGAAATCCCCCGGCCAAGGCAGGAGAGGCTCACATGACGCATCAGGAAACCGGCGACAGCCAGAGCGCCAACCGTCGTTTCACGAAGCAAGCCATGAACGTGCCCCTGCTGGAGCCCGAACGCGAATTCGAACTTGCCCGCCGATGGAAAGACGAGCGCGACGAGAAAGCGCTTCACGAACTCACCAGCGCCTATATGCGGCTCGTCATCTCGCTGGCGACCAAATTCCGCAATTACGGCCTCCCCTATGCCGACCTTGTGCAGGAAGGAAATGTCGGACTGATGCAGGCCGCCGCCCGGTTCGAGCCTGAACGGGGCGTGCGCTTTTCCACATATGCGCGCTGGTGGATCAGAGCCTCCATCCAGGACTATGTCTTGCGCAACTGGTCGATCGTACGCACCGGCACGACGGCTGCGCATAAGTCTCTTTTCTTCAACCTCCGCCGCCTGCGCGCGATGATCGACAATGGCGGCCGCGAAAACCTCTCGGAGGACGAGCGCATCTTCATCGCCGAAAAGCTTGGCGTGGGCGTCAAGGATGTGGAGGCGATGCAGGCCCGCCTATATGCCGGCGACAGATCCCTCAACGCGCCCTTGCGGGACGCGGAAACGGAAGAGGGCTCGCTTGAATGGCAGGACATCCTTGCCTGCGACCGCGCATTGCCGGAAGAATCCGTCATGGAATCTCATGACAGTCTCCGACGGTCTGAATGGATCGAGGAGGCAATGGGAACCCTGAGCGAGAGAGAGCGCCTCATCGTTCGCGAGCGCAGGCTTCAGGAAGATACCGTAACGCTCGAAACGCTTGGGCACCGTCTCGGCCTTTCGAAAGAACGCGTCCGGCAGATCGAGCACCACGCCATCGACAAGATGCGCAAGGCCCTGCTGGAAAAACTGCCCACCACCGACGAAGCGGCGCTCGCGGACTTCACAGGCTGACAAGCGATCTCTTACCGAGTGATGATCTTCACACGCTCACCGCTGCGCAATGTCTGGGTCGCATCGAGACCGTTCAACACCCGAAAGCGCTGCTCGCGATAGGACGAAAACGCCATCCGCCTGGCAAGAGAGGCGACCGTCTGCCCGGAACGCACTTTCACGATCCTCACGCGCCGCGGCTTGACGCGGGCCGCCTGAGCCTTGCTGATCCGGTGAAAACTTCCGATCACGCTTTGCAGCGCTTTGTCGTACCGGCCGCCGACCTGCGGCAGCGTACCGAGCAGGAAGCGATAGACCCGCGTCGGCGAATATTCGATCACCACAAGCCTGGCATTGTAGTTATTCACGCGCGCGAGCGCGCTCGCCGCATTCATGCCGTTGAGCTTGAAGCGACGCAGATCGCCGATCCTCACATTCCTCGCCCAGCTATTCGCCAGATAGGACGCGACCGGCACTCCTGCCGGCTTCGTAGTGCCATCGAATTTCGCAATCGTCTTTTCAGGCCCCGTCACCATCACAGCCTGAGTCGAATTCGCAATCTGGAACCCCTCCGGCACCGAGAACGAAAAACGCAACTCCGGATGCACGAAACGATTGCCGTCGACAATGCCCTGCGAGGGACTGTCGCCATAGATCATCCCGTCGATATGGCTGAGATAGCCGTTCCGGTTCCGGCGACCGTTGCCGGGCGCGATGCCGGTCGCCCGGGCCTCGGCACGCGCCGCCCTTACCCGGTCCGGCGTCGGCGGATGGCTCGCAAACCAGCTCGTGCCGCCGCCACTCTGAGACCCGGCCAGGCGAGCCTGGAGCTTCATCTCGGCATCCATGCTGTGCAGAAAATCCGCCTGCGCGGAAGGGGCGTAGCCGCTTCGCGCCAGCGTCCGGACGCCGAGCTTGTCGGCTTCGTATTCCTGGTCGCGCGAATAGCTCGCGAGGAAGCCTTTTTGCCCCAACCCCAGAACCTGGTTCACCACGTCATTGCCGACAACGGCCCCGACAACGGCCCCCAGAAGCGATGTCCCCACGGCCGCGGTCTGCCGTTGCGCACTGTGCCGAGCATCGACATGGCCGATTTCATGCCCCAGCACCCCGGCAAGCTCCGCCTCGTCATTGACCAGCGCCAGCAGCCCGCGCGTCACATAGACGTACCCGCCCGGCAGCGCGAATGCATTGACGACATCGCTGTCCAGAACCGTGGTGCGGTACCGGACATGCTTGTCCGAAGACGCGGCGATACGCGCAACGACGCCGGCGACATATCCGCCCAGCGCATCATTGTCGTAAACGCCACCATAGGCCTTGACGATCTTGGGATGCGTTTCGGCCCCGACGCGCGCTTCCTCCGCCTCCGACATGAGCGGCACGAATTGCATCGAGCCCGTCGATGAATTGACCGCGCACCCTGCAAGGCTGAAAAGACTGAGACCGATCACCACCAGATGGCGCCAGTTTCCGGCGATCTTGGGCATATTTCGCATTTCCGGTTTCGACAAAGTCATTGAGCGCTCAGCAATTCCACCTGCTCTGGATGCGTGACCACGATCTCCGGCCCATTATAGCGATCGATCCAGCCTCGCAGCGCAGGCGCTTTCCCACCAACGGCATCTCCCCGCCCCGATCGGCAAGAAGATCCGCCCACTCGCTTTCGTTGAAGAGTTTAACCTGCCGCGGGGGCACCGTCACCGTGAAGTCGGTCTGATAGCGCTCGCCGAAATTCAGATAGAGGCGCCCCCGGACGAGCGCCGCTTTCTTCACATTTCCTTCAACGAGCTGAAAACTGTCGGTCAGCGCATTGAGCTCCTCGACGCGGGCAGCGCCGCGTATCGCATAATAAGGCAACGCCCATATGCCTGCACGGCGCGCCCGCGCGTCCTTCTCAAAGGTCAGAAGTCTGTCCACACACAGACGATTATCCGGGAAGCTGTAGACCCGCGCAAAACCGGTGCGGAGCATTTCGGCCTGCAGCCAGACCGGCTTTTCCTCATGCGTGACCAGCTGGGCAAGCTCTCTTCCGTGCCGGTCCTGCCCGGTGTCCCCTCGATAAAGCGTAACGGTTTTGCCTGCCGACAGCCGAACCAGCTCATCGCGGGCTTCGTCGGCCAACGGCCAGGCGACGAACCCCTTTCGCCCCAGTGGAAGCTTTGGAGCCTGAATGCCGACAAGGCGGACCTGCCGGCCATCGCCCAGCACGACGGTATCGCCATCCACAATTTCGGCGACCCTCGCCTCGCCAACCGCCCGGAACGCGCAGCCGGTTGCCTCCACGGGGTTTTCGCGGGAAGCATCCGCGGCCCGTGCACCGGAAACGGAAAGCGGGAAGGAGAATAAAACCGAAAGGAAAATGGAAAAGAGAAATACAACGCTGCCGGCGGCAAGTCGGCAGCAGGATTTCCGGTTCAGACCTCGTTCAGTCTCTGGCAGTGTCATCCGTTGTTCGCAGGGCGATGATGGCAGCTTCGGTTCGGTTGCGCACGCCCAGCGCCGAAAGGATCGCGTTGACATGCAGCTTCACCGTAGCGACCGATATGCCAAGCAGGGAAGCGATTTCCTGATTGGACCGTCCCTTGCCGATCTCCACCAGCACTTCCCGCTGGCGCGGCGTGAGCTTCTGGTGGCTGCCGGTGCTGAAGGAAGCAGGGTCTTCGGCAAAACCTTCCGAGCCTTCCTGCAAAAGCGCATCGGGCAGATAACGCCCACCCATTTCGATCAGCCTCAGCGCACTCTCGACAAGACTGACGGGCGCCCCCTTGGGGATGAAGCCCGCAAGCCCCAACGCCATGGCGCTTCTGATCGCGGATGGCGTATCGCGCTCGCCGAAAACGACGATCTTGCCCCGCAGCTTGCCGCACAATGTTTTGAGGGTAGTGCCATCCTGCTGCAGCACGGCGGACAACTCGAACAGAAATATCTCTGCGCTTTCCGCGTCCGCACTCTCCAGGAGGTCACCGACTTCACGACGCATGATCTCCGAGTCCGCATGCATGCGGGCGACGATGGAGTGCAGGCCTTCGCAATAGACAGGCTGGCTGCCGGAAATGACGACCTTCATGTCGTCATCCTTTCCCGGCGCGGAAGAAGCCGCTGGACGATACAACTATTAAGTGTGTCAAATTGAGAGATACAACCCATTTCAACCATAGCGAGCATAACCAAATCTCTATCCCGATTTCTCTCTATAAGCAAAGGTTTAGGCATATCGTCCGGCATCGTTCCGCAATACGAACTTTGCGGATGAGCGGAAACGGGACGGTTACGGCACCGCCCGAAGCCGGTTTTGTCATGAGGTGCAATGAAGGGGCCGCCGGGACGATGCTCCGTCGCGCCTGCGCATTCCGCGTTGCGATGCGGTGGCCTCTGATCTAGTTTTCGCGAGGCTTGGAGACGCGCCGGATTCGACCGAACGGCAAAGTTCGGACGCCCCGTCGACCGGCCCCGTAGCTCAGCAGGATAGAGC
>CAYSVF010000218.1:0-5141 GCA_964434415.1 uncultured Parvibaculum sp. | reverse complement strand
ATAAGTACTATGTATAATAAACTACCAATAATTAAAATATCCTACTTAAAGATACCAGTCATATTCCAGCGCGGAGATTTCGCTGTTGAACTTGTCGTATTCGAGGATCTTCGTCTCGGCATAGACGTCGACATATTCCGCGCCGAAATATTCCCGCATCGGCTCCGAATTGCGCAGGCGCTTCAATGCGCTCGGCAGATAGAACGGAATATTCTCATCCACGATATCGCAGGCATTCCCCTCCGCCGGGGCGCCGGGGTCGCATTTATTGACGATGCCGTAGTGGATGCCCGCCAGAATGGCCGCGACGACGAGATAAGGGTTGGCGTCCGCGCCCGTCACGCGATGCTCGATGCGACGCGCATGCGCGGGCCCGTTCGGCACGCGGAATGCGACGGAGCGGTTGTTGTAGCCCCAGCTCGCATTGACCGGCACAAACAGGTTCGGCCCGAAGCGGCGATAGGAATTGAGGTTCGGCGCGAAGATCGCCATGGAATCCGCCAGCAGCGCCTGCAACCCGCCGATAGCGTGGCGCAGCGTGTCGGACCCGTCATCCGCGCCGTTGTCGAAGACATTGTTGCCCTGCTCGTCCTGCACCGACACATGGACATGCATGCCGTTGCCGGTCTGATCGGGGAAAGGCTTGGCCATGAAGCTCGACACGAAGCCGTGCTTGCGTGTGATGGCGCCGATGAGATTTCGCAGCATCACCGCATGATCGCAGGCAACCAGCACGTCGCTTTCGTGATTGAGATTGATCTCGTACTGGCCGGGCGCAAACTCCGCCGTGGCGCCGGAGGCCGGCACGCCCTGAGCGGCGGCGGCTTCGTCGATTTCCTTCAGCAGCCCCATGAAGCCGTCAAGTTCCGTGATGCCGTAAACCTCGTTGGCGGTTTCGCGCATCCCCGTCGCCGGATTGATCGGCGCCTGCGGTCTGCCTTTCGCATCATTGTTCTTGTCGAGCACATAGAACTCGAACTCGCAGGCGATGGTCGCATGGAGGCCGAGTTCGGCGAGCTTGTCCTTCACCCGGGCAAGCACATTGCGCGGCTCCAGCCAGAGCGGCGAGCCGTCCTTGCCCTGCATGGTCATCAGCACCTGTGCCTGCTTCATCGAGGCCCATGGCACCGGCACGATGGAGCCGGACAGCGGAAAGCTTTCCGCATCGGGGTCGCCGTCGGAAAAGCCCATGCCGAGAATGTCTTCGTTCACCCCGGTCACATCGAAGAAATAAATCGATTGCGGCATCTGGATACCGCCGGTGAACACCTTTTCCGCTTCTTCGGAGGGAAAGCGTTTGCCGCGCACGGTACCGCACATGTCCACGAAGATGGCGTCGAGATAGTCGATCTCGCCATTCTCCTGGATAAATTTCTCGTATTCGGCCAGCGTCGCCAGACGCGTTTCAGGGGCCGGGGTGGACGTCTTCTTTCGATCACTCATGAAAAACCCAAAGGTCAGAGGTCAGTCCAGCGATAGTAGCTGAGAGCCCCCCTTAGATACCAGCGCCGCAACGCCGCAAAGGGGATGAGGCCGGGTTCTCCCCGGAAAGGCGCGGGTAAATCGCTTTCCGAAGCCTTTCCGGCGACAAGGCGGGCGGCCATGCGGCCTGCCCAGGGGGCGGCGGACACCCCGTCTCCATGATAGCCGAGCGCGGCCAGCGCCGTCGTGTCGTTCTCCATATAGGCGATGGAGGGGGTCAGGCGGCGCGTCATGCAGACGAATCCGCGCCAGTAATGGGTGGTTTCCACCCCTGCCCATGCCGGGAAGACCTCGCCAAGGCGTTTTTCCATCCAGCGGCGCATGGCCGCCCCGTCCTTCGGCTTGCCCGTCAGGTCGCCCCGCGAGCCGAAGAGGAAACGCTTGTCCGGCATCATGCGGTAATAGAAAAGCAGGCTCCGCGTGTTGGAACAGGGCCGCTCCGTCCGCCATTTCTGCGCCAGCCTTTCGCCCTCGGTGAGAGGACGGGTGACGACGATGTTGGACAGAACCGGCACCACCCGCCTTTCAAGGCGGCGGTCGAGAGCCGGACGGATAAAGCCATTGGTGGCCAGGATGACCTTGCGGGCGCGCAGTGTGCCGCCACGTGTAACCAGATGGTGCCAGCCGTCATGCTTTTCCCAGCTTTCGACATTGCTGTTGCCATGCAGTTGCGCGCCATGCCGGGCCGCCGCCGCAGCCAGGCCCCGGGCAAAGCGCAGGGGCTGGAGACCGAAGCCCACCGGATCGAAGGCTGCGCCGAACTGTTCGGTGGAATCATACTGGCTGGCGGCCACTTCTTCCCGGCTCATCAGCCGGGCCTGAATGCCAAAGCCGTCGCGCCAGAGGCGGACTTCCTCTTCCAGCTCCCGAAAGCGCCTTTCGTCATGGGCAACATGCAGCGTGCCGTCGCCTTGCGGGCGGTAGTCTATCCCCTCGTCCCGCGCCAGCGCCTGAACGAGTTCCACCGCCTCGACCTGCGAGGAGATGAAGCGCCGCGCTTCCGCCTTTCCGAAACGCGAAATCAGTTCGCCGAGCCCCAGCCCGGTGGGCTGCAAGGCGCAGAAACCGCCATTACGGCCCGACGCGCCCCAGCCGAGCGGCCCCGCCTCAAGCAGGCGAACGTCTACATGGTGATCGCGGGCAAGATGCAGCGCGGCGGAAAGCCCGGTATAGCCGCCGCCGATGATGGCGACGTCGCAGGTCGCCTCTCCTTCGCTGAAAGCGCCGCTATCGACGCCCGCCGCGAGAGGGGGCGCCTCGTCTTCCCAGAAACTCCCCACCGGCACGGCGGGATCATACATACTCGAATGATACCAGCTCATACGCGCGAGCTTAGCGCAGACACATGCGCCCGTCTCACATCAACTTGCAGAAAGCCCCGTCAGTGATCGTCGTCATCGTCCCGGTCCCAGCGGCGATGGCGCTCTTCGCCGATCTTCTTGGCAACATGCTTGCGCTGCTCCGGCGTCATCTTTTCGAGCGTGTTGATGAAAGAGGTCTGGCCGATCTCGCGCACCTCATCCATCGGCGCGTCTATTTCCGCCATTGCCGCGCGCACCTTGTCGCCGCCGAAGGGTTCGGCGGCAATCGCGTCCGCCAGCGCCTTGCGGCCGCTTCCCGCCTTGCGCAGAAAAGGCCTCATTTCACGGAAACTCTCCCGCATGGACTGGCGCAGCATTTTGCGGTCTTCAGGCGGCAACTCCCGCAGGGCACCGAAAACCCCGTGACGCGGTCCCCCATCTCTAAATCCATCGGGGGCCGACCCCGGTCGCCAATGAAATACGAGCGGCGCGGCGATCACGGCGATCAGAAAAATGTTGAGCGCGGCGGAGGCGAGAAAGGCGGGCCCGAGCCATCGGCGCTGTTTCGGTGACGAACCGGTATCGGTCTGCGGTGTCATATCGCTCATTGGGTCCATTCCTCGATATAGCTCGGATCAGCCAGTGCGATCGCAATCAGCTGGTCATCGGTAGAGTCCGCGGTCGCGGCGGCGGCGGTCGTCGCGCCGCTATTCGTCGCGATCGGGCTGATGCCGGTGGAGGTGCCAAGCGCGATCCCGAGCACCAGCGAGGCCGCCAGCGCGCCCGCGGGGAAGGCTGAGGAGCCATAAGGCCAGAGCGCAGCGGCGATACCGCGCAGCCCGCCACCTTTCTTCGCTCCGGCAGACCCGCGCCGCGCCTGCGGCATGTCACTCGATACTTCTCTGGGGCGCGCGGCCATCAGCCGTTCCACCAGCTCCGCGGAAGGTTCCTCGACGGGCACCGCGTTCAAAAGCGTATCCAGCGCCCGCGCGTCTTCCAGCAGTTGCCTTGCCTCAGCGGAAGCGGCGATCAGCTCGCGCGCCGCCTGCCGTTCGCCGGCGGGCCAGCCTGCCTCATCCGCACCATAGGCGGAGAGCAGCTCGTCGAGGCGTTCCAATGTCATCGGTCCAGCGTTCATCATTTCAACCTCCCGTGGGCGGCCCGTTTCTCAGGCGCCTGTATTCATTCTACGGAGCAACTCGTCCTTTTCCGTCGCCAGCGCCGCCTTGAGCGCCCGTCGTGCCCGTCCGAGCAACGATTCCACGGCCTCGACGGTCACCTCCATCACCTCGGCGGCCTCGATATTGGTGAGGCCCTGATAATGCGACAATGTGATTGCGAGGCGCTGGCGCGGCGGCAATTGCTGCAACGCCGCGTCGACGCGCCGCGCGACATCCTTCTGCGCCATCGCCTCGTAGGGCGTCGGGTCTTCACTGGCTGGCTCGGGGATCGCATCCAGATCGTCCATGCCCTGCTTGCGCAACCGGTCGAGGCAGAGATTGGTGCCGACCCGGTGCAACCAGGTGGAAAACTGCGCCCGGCCCGGCTCCCATTTTTCGGCGTGCTTCCAGACCCGCAGGAAAACTTCCTGCGCTATTTCTTCCGCGTCGGCCTGATTGCCGAGCATGCGCCGGGCGAGCGCCACCACCCGACCGAGATGGCGCTTCATCAGTTCGCGGCACGCGCTCTCGTCGCCCTTGGCGACGGCTGCTACCAGTTCGTCGTCCGGAATTCCGTCCAAACGCGGTCGTCCCCCTTCCATGCGCCCGGCAGGACTGCCTTGCGCAGATATGACGAAAAGGTGCGGGCTTGCGCCCGCACCTTGCGGCTTTGCTATCGGGTGCCGCTCTGCAAGCTTACCCCGATTTGCCGTTTCAGGCATGACCACCACAGCGGGGCATGTCAGCCATGCTTGCCGAAGCCATGGCGTGCTTCGCCGCGCTCGACCTTGCCGTCGTCATTCCGGTCCATGTAACCGAACATCTTTTCGGCCCGGGCCTGGAACTCGGCCAGCGTCACGCTGCCATTGCCGTCGGCATCGAGCATCTTGAAGTGCGCCCCGCGGCGTTCTTCGCGGCGCTCGCTCCACGCGGCCTTGCGCTCCGCCTTGGAGAGATAACCGTCGCCGTCGCTATCCATCGCCTTGAAGCGTTCGGCCCCGAATGCGCTGGCTTCGTCCTTCGTGATGACGCCGTCCTCGTTCGTATCGGCGGCGGCGAGGCGGCTCATGAAGGGTCGGTCTTTCTTCAGTTCGATCTTGCCGTCGCCGTCACGGTCGAACCGCTTGAACATCTGTTCACCGCATGCATTGAATTCAGCCAGCGAGACCTTGCCGTCCTTGTCCGTATCGGCCCGGCC
>CAYSVF010000217.1:0-5148 GCA_964434415.1 uncultured Parvibaculum sp. | reverse complement strand
ACTTCACACCCGGCTATGGAGACGCGCAAGCGCGCTGGCGCAAACCCGGCCCCGCCATGCTGGAGCTTGCCGCGAAGATGATGGAGATCGATCTTAAGGCAAGCTGGCTTATCGGCGACAAGGAAAGCGACATCGAGGCCGCACGGAACGCAGGCCTGAAAGGCGCCATCCATGTACTGACCGGTCACGGCAAGGCCCATCGCAAGAAGGCCATGTCTCTTGCGACGGAAACATTCGCAGTGCTGCCCGCGGTCGACCTCCGCGATGCACTTCCGCTTCTGCGCGACCGCCTTTGAGCTAAATCACCCGACTGTGAGATAACCGAACACGGCTCTCTCGACACGGCGGATCAGGTCGCGCTTGTCTGTTTCGCCGGCAAGCCCGGCCGCGTCCACCATCCCCTTTGTCATGGCGACGACATCCTGCGCGATCACGGGGTCGTCCGGTCGTCCATGAATACGCATCGCATGCCCGACATCGACGACAATGGCTTCGTTGAGAGACTGCGTTTCATCGTCCAGCGGCAGCAGCGCCTCCACATATTCGAGGGCCCGGGCAAGCGCCGGCCTGTCGAGCTGATGTGCGATGGCCGCTTCCAATAGCCCGGCAATCGTCGCCTCGAAGCTCTGCGCTTCCGCTTTGCCGACGGCGTTTGCCACGTCGCGCCGCAACCGCCCTCGCTCCCGCCTGATGAGTTCGGCGAAAATCGCCTCCTTGTCGGGGAAATACTGATAGAGCGAACCGACGCTGACACCAGCCAGCTCCGCCACCGCATTCGTGTTGACCGCGCCGATACCGTCGCGCTCCAGAATGCGAGCAGTTGCCTCCAGAACTGCGTCGACCGTTGCCTGCGAGCGGCTTTGTCTCGGCCTTTTCCGCAGATCGGGCTTGGCGGGGGGTGATGCCATCTAATGCGAGTCCCATAAATACGAGCAATCGCTCACATTATGACGGTTCCTTCCTCCACCGAAAGGCTCCGTCATGCCCGATCCGGAAAAATCCGCGAAAGAGACCGGAAAAGCCCAATACGCGATTTTCGTGCATTTGCGCACCACGCCGTCCTGGCTCGCCCTGCCGCGCGCACAGCGTTCCGCCATTGCGGCGGAGGCCTTCGCCCATGCGCTTGCGACGGACGAGGTCCGGATGCGCTATTTCGACGCCGAGGCATTTACCGGACGCTGTACGGACCTCGCACTCTTCGAGACGACCGACCTGAAAGCCTACTACTTCGCCATCGAGCGGCTTCGCGATACGCCGTTGTTCACGGTCCCCTATTTCGAAATCAACGACATCCTTGTGACCGTGGAGGACGGCTATATCGCATTCGAGAAGAGCGAGGAGACCGCCGATGAGTAGTCGTCTCCGCTGGCGCCTACCCGGCGCAGCTCTCGTCGCCCTGGCACTGGATATCCTCCTCGGCCCCATTCAATCGCAGATATGGAACGGGCCCGACGCGCCTGCATGGATCGGCGTCCTCATATGGCCCGACGTCGCACGTCCGTTGATGCAGAACATCCTCGCTCCGATGCTGGGGGCGGAGCCTTATGAAATATTCGGTAGGCTGACCATTCTGGTCTATCTCGGCTGCCTAGCGGCATGGTCTCCATTTGTCGCTTGCCCGAACCGGCGACAGCATATGGCCGCAGCTCTTGCGTGGATGGCTCTGGCTGTTGCGGCACTGGCTGATATCGGCACCTATTGGATTGCCGGTCTTCACAACGAAGCCTTGCGCTCTGTAACCTTCTGGCAGATCGAGATTCCCGCTATGGCTCTTGCCGTTCTGATCATGGCGGTCATCGGCATCGACGAAATCCGGCGAGGAGAACGAAGCCTGCTGAACATTGTCCTCGCGGCATCGCCCCTGATCGCGGCGGCGGCAACCTCAGCGCTCCAATACATGCCGCATGGCCCTCTCTTCGCGATTTCGCTCGGGGCATGGACACTTGCCTCCCGTTCATGTCGGGGGCGGCCTGTCTAGGGCTATGCCGCTATCGGCGAAGCAAGGGCGGCGCCCGCACGCCGCAGCGCCATCTCCTTGCAAGGCAAAACCGGATATGCCCAGCGGATAACGCCGCCCCTCAGCCGGTTGAGCGGATCATAGGTTAGCTTCCGCGCGACATCGCCGCTCGCCGTTCCCGTAAGTCTTTGAGCCCAGTCCGGCATCAGGCTCATCGAGGCGACGACACTGCTTCGCCGGTCCATCCGCTCGAGCGACCCTGTCTCATAGCCTGCGGCGCAACCGGACAGGAAATCGATGAACTCCGCCGTTTGCGAATTCATCGCCATCCTGGGCCGCATCGCCTCTACGTAATCCCCAAGATCCCTCAAGCTGGTCGGCACCCAATCTGCACCTCCCATACGCCCGATTACGGATTGTTCAGCGAGGTAGCGGTCCTTCTCCGCCACAGACAAGGGACGAACATAGCGATCGTAAGCCGTCATCACAGCCCAGGGGATGCACGTGTGAACGCAACCGATAAGTTCCGGATCGAGAGCCCGGTAAGACACCCCGTCCGCCCGTGTCCCTTGCACACGGCCATGCATGGTTTTCACCATTTCGATGACGCGCGTCGCACCTTCGGTCGAGCCGAATGTCGTGCGCAGCACATAACCGAGCGTGTTCTTCGCGCGCCTCAACGGCTCGGTTCGAAAACTCGATTGCGTGGAAACCCCGTCCATCACCGAGGGGTGCAACACCTCCATAATCACCGCCGCGGGACCGGCGACGACCAGGCTCGCAAGATCGCCATGTATTTCCCAGGACATGCTGCCTGCCCCGCCTGCGAGCCCCGGATCACCGAGCGGGCCATCGTAAATTGACGCCTCGTCATGGCGCCCGCCGGATTCTTCGATGTCCGCGACAATCCTCCGTTTAAAGCCGGGCATTTGACACCTCCGGTTGCTGGCTCCTCGGGATGGGACCGAGGTTTTCAAATTAATTGACAAGTGTCAATTAATGTCCGGCCAACAGACCGTCGAAAATCATCGATGCGGCATGTTCTGCCCACATCCGCACGGCCTGCGGATCGGTCGGATCGACGGCACCGCCGAAACGCTCAGCAAGAGCCGGCAGCATGGACGGCCCGCCTGCCCCATGCGTCATCATGAAATACATCAGCATGACCGATTCCAGACGCACCGCACCGCTCTTGTGAAGCCGGGCCAGGGTCTCCTCCCCGAAGGCGCGAACCGGTTCGATATATTTCTCGAAAAGATAATCGAGCCGCGGACCCGGCGAGCTGGCCTCGGCATGGATCACTCTGAGAAGGGCCGGTCTCGATGCGTTGACCTCAATGAAGCGGACAACCTGCGAACGCAGTTGCCGGACATCGTCATCAGCCGTTTTTGCCGTCACTTCGAGGAGCTCGCGCGCCAAAAGCTCAAAGCCTCGATCGATCGCCGCATACCAGAGCTTCTCCTTCGATCCGAAACGCTGTGGGATAAGGTTGTGCGAACAATCCAGCGCCCGGCTGAGTTCGCGCACGGACATGCCCTCAAACCCGCGATCGCCAAACGCGGCCAGCGCCGCATCCAGCACCAAGGAATCGTCGATGATCTCGTCGGCCCCTGCCGGGCGGCCTCTTCTTCTTCCTGACATGCGATCGATCTTAGGTGGGCCAGTGCAGCAACGAAAGCCGCATGATCCCCGCTACCCCCATGGCCCGCGCCTGCCGCCTCGTCGTCGGTCCCAGGGCGAGCGGGGACGCGGACGTTCGAAGAGCGGCACGCCCGGCTGCCTTGCAACCAGCACCAGCGCCATCCCGGCGAGAAAGCCCCCGACATGCGCCGCGAAGGCAACGCCCGGTTCCGCCGGATTGCTGAAAATTCCGCTCAGCAATTGCAGTACGAACCAGAAGCCCAGCACCAGCATGGCCGGCACTTCGATCACGCGAAGGATGATGATCGGAAAGGGCAGAATGAGAACGCGCACCCGGCCATAGGGGTAGAGCATCAGATAAGCGCCAAGAACGCCCGAGATCGCGCCGCTCGCCCCGATCAGCGGAAAGGCGGAAGTCGGACTCATCCAGATTTGAGCGAGCGCCGCCACGACGCCGCAAGCGAGATAGAAAAGGATGAAGCGCGCACGCCCCATGGCCAGTTCCACATTGTCCCCGAAAATCCAGAGATAGAGCATGTTGCCCGCGATATGGGCGAGACCGCCATGCAGGAACATGGAGGTCACAAGTGTCGACCAATCCCCTGAAACATGCACAGGCAAAGCCCCCGCACCCTGCTGGCCCGCGCCGGTAAGCTGGGCGGCCACTGCGCCGTAGCGATAGAAGGCAGCTTCCAGCGCCGTGTCCGACAGGCTGAGTTCCCACAGGAAGACGAGAACGCAGGCGCCGATGAGCCCCCACGTCACATAGGGCGTGCCGGGCCTCGAATTGTCGTCGGAAATCGGAAACATGCCCCCGCCCGCCTAGATCGGCACCTGAATGCCGAGTTCCACCACACGGTCCGCGGGAAGCTTGTAGAAGGTCGTAGCGTCCATCGCATTGCGCGAGAGAAAGGCGAAAATCTTCTCCCGCCAGAGCGACATGCCCGGCACGTCATCGGTCGGAATAATGGTTTCGCGGCCGACATAATAGGTCAGGCTGTCGAGGTCGATACTCAGCCCCAGTTCATCCGCCAGCCTCAGCGCGACCGGTATATCCGGCGACTGCATGAAACCGTAATGCAGAACGATACGGTGGAAGCCCTGTCCCAGCGTCTCCACCTCTAACCGGTCCTGCGCGCTCACGCGCGGCACGTCCTCGGTCGCCACGGTGACGAGCAGGACCTGCTCGTGCAGGACCTGATTATGCGCGATGTGATGCGGCAGAATGGGAGGCATTTTCGGGGAGGGAGCAACCATGAAAACGGCGGTGCCGGGAACGCGCGTCAGGGGGTGTTCTTCCAGTTCCTCGATGAACTCATCCAGACCCTGCTCGTCCTCGGTCAGTCGCTCATGCAGCAATTTGCGTCCCCGCCACCAGGTCCGCATCAGCAGAAAGACGGCGCCGCCGATCAGGAGCGGAAACCAGCCCCCCTCGCCGATCTTGAGAACATTCGCCCCGAAGAAGAGCAAATCGATCGGCAGGAACAAGAACGCAATGCCGCCCGCAATCCAGCCGCTCCATTTCCACTGCTTGCGCATCACATAGAAGG
>CAYSVF010000216.1:0-5222 GCA_964434415.1 uncultured Parvibaculum sp. | reverse complement strand
GGGTTCTCCTTCCAATGCGCCGCTTCGGCCTCCAGCAGCGCATTGCGGCGCTCGGCCTGCTCCATGAAGCCGAGGCGCTTCATCTCTTCAGGCCAGTGCGAGGTCAGCACCTTCAGGAAATCGACCGTGATCTGCCAGTTCTCGGCATAGGTGTCGGGCACCAGATCGGCGAGGTTCTTCAGCGCCACCCGCTCGGTGATCGCCATGTCGAGGAACTGGCCGAGTTCGGCGGCCAGCGCCAGCGCGCGCGGCGCATCGGGCGTGACGCCCTCTCGTCCCTTTTCCCGCGCAGATTCGGCTTCATGCTCGAGGATGAAACGGGCAAGCCGCATCTGACGCTCCAGCGGCGGCATGGCGGGCGCGAGCGCCAGCATCTCCGCCGACAGCCCGCCCGGATCGAGAATGATGCCGTCCTCATCCACATCGCCCAGCGGCCGGATGACGGGGAGCAGCAGCGCCTCGCCCTCGCCCGCCCGCAGAAACGCATCGCCCAGCGCCCGCGCCGCGCGGCGGGTGGGCAGCAGAATGGTGAGATCCGGCAGCTCCGGCGCACGCCCGTCCGCCATTGCAAAGCGCCCGCCCAGCGAGGGGTCGGCCCGCAGCGCTTCCGCCAGCCGCGCCAGAAAGGGCTGGCCGGAGGGGATGGCGAAAAGATGGAGGGAATCGCGGCTCATGGGAGGGAGTCTAGTGAGTTTCCCGGTTTCGAGAAATCGCCATTGCGATCCGCAAGATGTGGATGGCCCGGACAAGCCGGGCCATGATGAAAAAAGCGGTCGTTGAGGGAAGAAACGTCATGCCCCGCTTTATGCGGGGCATCCGCGTCTTTCTCGTTATTTCCTGCGCTCACGTTTCCTTCAGGGCCGCCTCGGCGTCCCGGAGGTCTTCCGGCGATCCGACATGCATCCAGAGGCCCTGCATGCGCTCACCGTAAAGCGTACCCTTTTCGATGAGGGTGTCCCAGATGCGGTTGGTCGAGAAGGGGCCCTCGGGCCCGTCCTTGAAAAGCGCGGGTTTGATCACCTGCACGCCGGCGAACATATAGGGCGCGGTGGTCGATTCCTCACGGCGGGCAAGGCGGCCATCGGGCTCCATGACGAAATCGCCCCGGCCGCAATAGCCGACCGTGCGCACCGCGTCGGCGATCATCAGCAGCGCATCCATGCTCGCCGGGTCGAAGGCCTCGATCAGCTCGCGCAGATTGCTGCCGTAGCCTTCCACCCAGACGCTGTCTGAATTGAAGGTGACGATCGGATCGTCACCCAGAAGCGGCAGCGCCTTCTTCACCCCGCCGCCGGTATCGAGCAGCCCATCGCGCTCATCGGAGATCACGGTCACGGGTGTCTTGCGTTTTTTGAGATGCGCTTCCACCTGGTCGGCGAGATAGTGGACATTCACCACCACCTCTTCGATGCCTGCTTCTTCCAGCCGGTCCAGCGCATGGTCGATCAGCGGCTTGCCGTTGAATTCGACCAGGGGTTTCGGCGTTTTCTCGGTCAGCGGGCGCATGCGCGTGCCGAGGCCGGCCGCCATCAGCATTGCCTTTTTCACGTTACGGCTCATGTGAAGCGTCTGGTCCTTAGTCGTCGAGCGGCAGATGTTTGTCGATCCAGCGCTTCAGATCGGCAAGCGCCGGGTGGGCGAGATTGCGCCGCAGGTAGGATTTGGTGCGCGGCATATGCGCCATATAGTGCGGTTTGCCGTCGCGCTTCAACAGGCGCGGCCAGAGCCCGATGAGGCGCAGGCCCCGCTCCGCGCCGAAAGCGGCATAGGCGGCGCGAAACGCTGTCTCGTCGAAGCCCGCAAGCGTGTCCCTCGCGCAGGCGACATAGAAATCCAGCATCACCGCTTCCCGCTCCGCCGGTACGGTCTTGCGCGCATCCTGCAGGAAAGAAACGACGTCATAGGCGCGCGAGCCGATAAAGGCGTCCTGGAAGTCGATGAGGCCGACGCGCTTCAGGCCCGTCTCCGCCGGAAGCCAGAGAATATTGGGCGAGTGGAAATCGCGCAGGCAGAGCGCGCGCGGTCCCGCCTGCATGAGCGGCCAGAGGCCGGTCCATATCCCGTGAAATTCCTCGCGCTCCGCCGCCGTCGCCTCGCGCCCCAGCACGGTGGGGAAATACCAGTCGAGCGGCACGTCGAGTTCGGCGCGCATCAGCCCGTCATCGAAATGCGGCACCTCATGCGTGCTGCCGTCGCCACCACCCTCGTCAATGGGAAGGCTTTCCGGCGCGCCCTCGGCCTGAAGCCGCACGAGGAGTTCGATACAGGCGCGGTAGATATCGTCCAGCGGTTCGCCTTCTGGCCCCGCGCCCCGATCCAGAATACCGCCCAGCACCGCGTCGCCGAGGTCTTCCAGCAGCAGGAAGCCGCGGTCGAGATCGCTTGCAATGATGCCGGGCGCGGTAAGGCCGAGGCCGGTCAGATAGCTGTCCACCGCCACGAAGGGGCGAACGTCCTCGGCCAGATGCGCGATCGCCGAATAGGCGTGCTTCGCATCGTCAATAGGGGCGTCCGGCCCCGCCGGCCAGTCCATCAGCACGGCGGGCCGGCCGTCCAGCGTCAGCCGTTCATAGCGGCGTGTGGAGGCATCGCCTGCGAGGTCGTCTCGCGCCGCGCCGCGCCAGCCGCATGTCTCCAGAAAGTCGCGTATCGCCGCTTCGCGCGCGGGATCGGGATGACGGGTCATTCAATCGCTACCGGCTTCGCCAAACGCATCGGTCAGTCTCGCCGCCCAGCTTCCGGTTCCCGTCAGTTCTGCGCGGCGCGCTCCATCTGGCATGAGGGAGAGGTGGATGTCGAGCCTGTCGGGCGAAAGCCGGGCCATTTCGCCCTCCGCCCGCTCCGGCCATTCGACCAGCACCGCGCCCTCATCCAGCGCTTCCGTGAGCCCCAGTTCGCGTAGCTCCTCTTCCTCCTCGATGCGGTAGAGGTCCACATGGGTCAGCAAGAGGTCCGGGCTTTCATAGGTCTGGACGAGGGTGAAGGTCGGCGAGGGCACGTCTTCCATCAACCCATGCCGCTCCAGATGCGCCTGAATCGCCGCGCGCGCCAGCGTAGTCTTCCCCGCCCCGAGATCGCCCCGGAGCAGGATCAGGTCGCCGACGGCAAAAAGCGTCGAAAGCCGCACCCCCAGATCATGGGTCGCAGCTTCGTCTTTCAGCTCGATTTCGAGAGGGGTCGTGTCCGCCATGGGGCCTTTTTATCGGCGGCAATGCGCCGCGCCAATCAACAAAAAAGTTGACGCAAGCGTCATGTTTGTGGCTTTTTAGCATCAGGGCCGGAACCTGACGCTGCGGCGCGCTTCCATGCGCTTTTCGCCGGGTTTTCGGTCACATTTCGCGGCGTTTCGGGACGTGACCTTGGCCCCCCTTCACCCTAAAAAGAAGGGGACAGCCCGGCGATTGCGTAGTAAAACTCCGCGAAAGATGACGCCGGCGCCAAGATCGGCGGAACAGAATTCGGGAGGCGGAAACGCATGGGCAAGGACATCATCATCGTCGGAGGCGGGCAGGCGGCCGCGCAAGCCGCGCAGAGCCTGCGCGCGGAAGGCTTTGAAGGCCCGATCCGCATTTTCGGCGACGAACCCCATGCGCCCTATCAGCGCCCGCCGCTGTCCAAGAAATTCCTCGCCAGGGAAATCGGCTTCGACCGCGTGGAGCTGAAGCCGGAGAGCTTCTACACCGACAACAACATCGCCACCCATTGGGGCACGCGCATCACCGAGATCGACCGCAAGGGCAAGCGCGTGCTGACCGCCGACGGTCAGGCCTTCGACTATGAAAAGCTGCTCATGGCGACCGGCAGCCGCGTGCGCGAAATCAACGTGCCGGGCTTCGAAATGGACGGCATCTATTACCTGCGCAACATCGCCGATGTCGAAGCCATCCAGAGCCATTTCAAGGACGGAGCGCGCCTCGTCGTGGTGGGCGGCGGATATATCGGTCTGGAAGTCGCCGCCGTCGCCAGGAAACACGGCATGGACGTGACCGTGCTGGAGGCCGCCGAGCGCGTCATGTCGCGCGTGGTCGATCCCATCGTCAGCCATTTCTACGAGCGCGTGCATCGCGAGGAAGGCGTAAAGATCGAGACCGGCGTCTCCGTCGCAGGCTTCGAAGGCGACACCCATGTCACCGCGGTCGATTCCGGCGAGGGCAAGCTCTACCCCGCCGATTTCGTAGTGGTGGGGATCGGCATTATTCCGAACACGGAGCTTGCGGTGGAATGCGGGCTCGACGTGCAGAACGGCATCGTCGTGGACGAGCATTGCCGCACCTCCGACCCGGATATTTTCGCGGCGGGCGACTGCACCAGCCACCCCAACGGCATTTACGGCCATCGCCTCCGGCTCGAAAGCGTTCACAACGCCATCGAGCAGGGCAAGACGGCGGCGGCCGCCATGATGGGCAACGACAAGCCCTATAATCAGGTGCCGTGGTTCTGGTCCGACCAATACGACCTCAAGCTGCAGATCGTCGGCCTGTCGGCGGGCTATACGAAGGCCGTGGTGCGCGGCGACCCGGAAAACGGGCGCAGCTTCGCCGTCTTCTATCTGAAGGACGACACGGTCATCGCCGTCGACGCGGTCAACCGCGCGCCGGAATTCATGATGTCCAAGCAGCTCGTGCACAACAAGACCAAGCTCGACCCGGCCCGCATCGCCGATGAGAGCATCAAGGTGAAGGAAATCGCGCAGGGCTGACAAAGCGCCCGCGCCATAACGAGAAAAACAAATACTGGAGGAGTGAGACCCGATGGCGAAGATTACCTATGTCGAGCATAACGGCACCGAGCACACGGTGGATGTGGCCAACGGCCTGACCGTCATGGAAGGCGCGATCAAGAATTCCATTCCCGGCATCGACGCCGATTGCGGCGGGGCCTGCGCCTGCGCGACATGCATGGTCTATGTGCCGAAGGACTGGCAGGACAAGATGCCGGCCAAGGAAGATATGGAAGAAACCATGCTCGACTTCGCCGAGGCCTCCAATGAGGATTCCCGCCTCGCCTGCCAGCTCCCGGTGACCGACGATCTGGACGGTCTGCGCATCACCATGCCGGAAAGCCAGCACTGACCACCCTGTCTTCGTCATTGCGAGCGTCAGAGAAGCAATCCGGGAGCGGCGTTCGCGGCGCTGGATTGCTTCGTCGCTTTCGCTCCTCGCAATGACGCAATGAAAGGCGACGTGCGCCTCTACGCCTCCGCCTGATAGGTCATTTCCAGC
>CAYSVF010000215.1:0-5244 GCA_964434415.1 uncultured Parvibaculum sp. | reverse complement strand
GGCCTAGAAAGGGACATGAATTGGACAGGTGCGGGCGGTGGGGCGGATTGCGTCCCGTCATAAGAGCTAATATGGAAGGCAGTCCATACTTTGAGCGGCCATCGCGCGGGCGGGAGGAAGAAGATGACGAAGGGTTACGAACTTTATGGCGCCGAGGTGAGCTACTTCACCGGCAAGGTCCGCGCCTATCTGCGCTACAAGAAAATCCCCTTTGTGGAGACGGTCGCGAGCCGCGAGATTTACAAGACCGTCATCATGCCGCGCGTCGGCTGGCCGGTCATTCCCGTCATGGTGACGCCGGAGGGCGACACGCTGCAGGATTCCACCGACATCATCGATGCGCTGGAAACGCGTTTCCCGGACCCTTCCGTCTATCCCGCCACGCCGCGCCAGCGCCTTGCCGCCCTGCTCATCGAGGTCTATGGCGATGAATGGCTGAAAATGCCGGCCATGCATTACCGCTGGACGAAGAACCGGGATTTCGCGGTCGCCGAATTCGGCCGCCTCTCGCGTCCCGACCTCCCGGAAGAAGCGCAGCGCGAAATCGGTGAGGAAACGGCAAAGCCCTTTGCCGGCGCGCTGCCCGCCCTGGGTTGCACGGAAGAAGCGGGGCCCGCCATCGAGCGGAGCTATGAAGGGCTTCTGGCCGAACTCGATGCGCATTTTGCCCATCATGATTATCTTTTCGGCTCGCGTCCTTCCATCGGCGATTTCGGACTCATCGGCCCGCTCTATGCGCATCAATATCGCGATCCCGCATCCGGCGAGCTCATGAAGCGCGTCGCGCCCCATGTCGCAAAATGGGTCGAGCGGATGATGAAGCCGCCTCACCCCAAGGAAGGCGAGTTCCTGTCGGGAGACGAGGTGCCCGACACGCTCATGCCGGTGCTTCAGCGCATGATGCGCGAATATCTGCCCGTGCTTCAAAGCACGGCGGAAGAGTTCAAGACCTTCCTCGCGGGCCATCCGGAGGTGGCGACCGGCGAGAAGGAACTCCCCCGCGCCGTCGGGTTCCACGAGTACACGCTGGAAGGGGTGACGGCGAGCCGTGCGATCTTCCTCTTCGATTTGTGGATGTTGCAGCGCCCGCTCGACTATCTGCGCTCGCTGGAGGGCGCCGATAGCGAAGCGGCGGGGAAGCTGTTGAATATGGCGGGCGGGGAAGCGATGATGAGTTTCCCGGACTATCCGCGGCTCACAAGGCGCAATTTCAAGCTCGCGCTTGCCTGACGCGACCGCGCCCTGGACGGACGAGAAACGAGAACCAGATCAGAAAGCCAGATCAGAAAGAAGGATCGCCCATGTCGAGCGAAGGTCTCCACGAACCCTATGACAAGCTCTCCCCGGAAGCGCTGGACCTCCACCGCGCCATCGTCTCCCTGATGGAAGAGCTGGAGGCCGTGGACTGGTACAATCAGCGCGCGCAGAACACCACCGATCCGGAGCTGAAGAAGATCCTCGAGCATAATCGCGACGAGGAAATCGAACACGCCGTCATGGTGATGGAATGGCTGCGCCGCAACAATGAGCGCTTCGCCCATGAGATGAAGGAGCGCCTCTTCAAGGACAGCACCATCGGCGAGGACTGATTGCGCGCGGTTGACCTTATGCGCGGTTGACCTGACCGCCATCCACGACAAAGACTTCGCCGGTGACGAAGCTCGCGCGCGGACTTGCGAGAAAGAGCGCGGCATCGGCGATTTCTTCCACCTGGCCGAACCGGCCGAGCGCCACTTCGCGCTTGATCCAGCGGCCCCAGGCCTCCGGCCTTTCATCCACCCTTTGCTGCCAGTTGCCGCCCGGGAAAATGATATTGCCGGGCGCGATGGCGTTGACGCGGATGCCTTCCTTGCCGACGAGCTTGGCGAGCGAGGTCGTGACATGGTTCACCCCCGCTTTCGACGCGCCATAGGTGAGCGTGGTGCCGAGCGACTCCACACCTGCGATGGAAGAGATGGTGATGACGTTCGCATCCTTGCGCTCTTCCGGCGGGCGCTTCAGGAAGCGCCTTACCGCCTCGCGGGCGAGATAGACCGACCCGAAAAGATTCTGTTTGAAGTCCGCTTCCCAGTCCTCGTCGCTCACATCGAAGCCGAGCGGCGCGCGGCCAAGGCCCACATTGGCGACGGCGCAGTGAAGCGGTCCCAGCCGTTCTTCCGCCGCATCGAGCGCGGCGATGATATCCGTCGATGAGGTCATGTCGCCCGCGATGGTGCAGAGCTGCGTTTCCGCCACGCCCTTGTCGATGAGCGTCTTGCGCGCCGCATCGAGGGAGGTTTCGCCGCGCCCCGTCAGCGCAACCTTCGCGCCCTCGCGCAGGAAAGCCTCCGCCATGCCGAAGCCGATGCCGCGGCTCGCTCCCGCGATGAAAACGTGCTTGCCGCCAAGTTCCAGATCCATGATGAGCCTCCCTCTGCTGGCCGTCACTTTAGCGCGCGGTGGGGGCCGATCAAGCACGCGGCATTGACGTCGGGTTACGCAGGGCGCGCCGCCGGTCGCCTCCATCCCGCTTGTGACCGCTCTCCACGCTGCCTAGACTTCTCCCAAAAGAACAATGAGGAACTCTGGGAGGAGGACCATGCAATACGAACAGATCAAGTCCGAAACGCGCGACGGCGTGCTGCTGCTCACGCTTAACCGGCCGGACCGGCTCAATGCCTGGACGCCGCGCATGTCGGAGGAGCTGGCCGATGCGATCGTGAAGGCCAATGACGATGAGGATATCGGCGCCATCATCGTGACGGGCGAGGGACGCGGCTTCTGCGCAGGCGCGGACATCGAAAGCACCTTCAAGACCCGCCTCGACGGCGAAGATCCCGGCAACGATACCAGGGGTGGTTCCGGCGGCCTGCCTGCCGGGCTCGACTGGATCGAGCTTTGCCGCACCTCGAAGCCGCTCATCGCCGCGGTGAACGGCCCCGCCGTCGGTATCGGCGTCACGCAGATCCTGCCCTTCGATATGATTATCGCTTCGGAAGAAGCGAAGTTCGGCCTCGTCTTCGTGAAGATGGGCATCGTGCCGGAGCTTGCCTCCTCGCACTTCCTTGTCAGCCGCATGGGCTGGGGCAATGCCAGCGAGATGATGCTGACGGGCCGCATCTATCCGGCGACGGAAGCGAAGGAAAAGGGCCTTTGCGAATATGTCGTTCCGCATGCAGAGCTTATGCCGAAGGCGATGGAGTTGGCCGGTCTCATCTGCGAGAACCCCTCGCTCCAGCTCCGCATGACGAAGGAACTGCTGACGGAAAACGCCTGCACCACGGATCTGAAACGCGCCCAGAAGCTCGAAACCGACGCGCTTCAGGAATGCTGGACGACGCCCGAGCATCATGAGGCGGTGGACGCTTTCCTCAACAAGCGCAAGCCCGACTTCAAGGCCGCGCGCGCGAAGGCAGCGGGCAGGGCCGCCGAGTAAACCCTGTCATATCCGTCTGGCAGGGAGGCCGGTCATGAAAAAATTCGAGGTCGAGCGGATACCCTTCTATCTGCACTGGGAGGAGAAATCCGCCTTCAAGGAAACCTATGCGGGCGCGCATGACCGCATCGTGGTCGAAGGGCAATATCTGAAGCCGAAGGACGCACCGTCGAAAACGGTGCTCGTCTTCATGCACCCCACGGGCACGATGAACCTTTTGCCCATGCCGAATGCGCTGGCGGCGGCGGGCGTCCATGTCCTCACCTGCGGCAGCCGATACCCGCATAATGACAGCGCCCTCATCATGGAAAAGGTGCTGCTCGATCTCGGCGCCTATATCCGCTACGCAAAGGAAAAGCTTGGCTTCGAAAAAGTGATCCTGGCCGGCTGGTCCGGCGGTGGTTCGCTGTCGGCTTTCTATCAGTCGCAGGCGGAAAAGCCTTCCATTACCGCGACGCCCGCGGGCGATCCGGTGGATGTGGCGGGCGCCAATCTTATCCCGGCTGACGCGGTGATGTTTCTCGCCGCCCATGTCAGCCGCGCATTGACGCTGACGGAATGGCTCGACCCCTCGATCCGCAACGAACTCGATCCCGAAGACCGGGACCGCGAGCTCGATCTCTACGATCCGGAAAATCCGAACCAGCCGCCCTATACGCCGGAATTTCTGGACCGCTTCCGCGCCGCCCAGATCGTGCGCTCGGAAAAGATCGACAACTGGGTGAAGGAAAAGCTCGAGCATCTGCGCAAATCGGGCCGCGAGAATGAGGAATATTGCTTCACCGTGCACGGCACCATGGCCGACCCGCGCTGGCTCGACCTCACCATCGATCCCAATGACCGCAAGGGGCCGAATTGGTGCTTCATGGGCGATCCGAAAATCGTCAACATGTCGCCCGCCGGTCTCGCGCGCTATTCTTCGCTCCGCGCCTGGCTCTCGCAATGGTCCTATGCCGAAAGCCGCGCCAACGGGCCGAAATGCGCTGGCGATATTTCAAAGCCCGTCCTCGTCATCGAAAACGGTGCGGATGATGGCTGCACGCCGTCTCATGCTGCGCGCCTGTTCAAAGGCGTAAAGCACGATGACAAGGAGTTTCATCGCATCGAGGGCGCAACGCATTATTATATCGGGCAGCCGGACAAGGCCGCCGAAGCGGTCGGCGTGATAGGGAACTGGCTTCGGCAAAAGGGGCTGCTCGAGCAGTAACGATATGAATGGTGCAGTAACGGTAGGCGCGCCTGCGGGCGAGCGCAGGAGCTTTCGCGACCGCGACGGCGAAATTTCCTTTCTCGAATGGGTGGATGAAAGCAATACGGATCGTCCGACATTGCATTTTGCGCATGCCAATGGCTTCAACGCGCTCACCTATCGTAGGCTTCTAACGCCGCTTGCGAAGGATTTCCGCATCCGCGCCTGGGATGCGCGCGGCCATGGGCTGACGAAGCTGCCTGCCGATCCGGCGAACCATCGCGACTGGTATGTCTATCGCGACGACCTCATCCGCTTCATCGAGGGATGGGCGGAGGAAACGGGCGGTCCCGTCATGCTCGGCGGTCATTCCATGGGCGGCGCGATGAGCCTGATGGCGGCGGCGGAACGGCCGGACCTTGTGCGCGGCCTGTTGCTGATCGACCCCGTGCTGATCCCCAACCATCAGCGCCGCCTCGTCGGGCTGGCGCAGAAACTCGGCATTGGCGGCTCGAACGGTTTCGATCTTGCGCGCGGTGCGGAGAAACGCCGCGCCGAATTCCCTGATGCGGAGACCATGCTGCGAGCCTATACCGGCCGCGGCGCCGGTGACAAGGGCCGTTTTGCCTTTCATCCTGTG
>CAYSVF010000214.1:0-5246 GCA_964434415.1 uncultured Parvibaculum sp. | reverse complement strand
CTTCGTCAAGCCTGGCCTGATAGTCGAGCAAGGCGCGACGCTGTTCTTCGAGCCTGATACTCTCCTCCAGGATCGGCTTGTAGGTCTCCCAGAGCGGGTGGGTTTCGTCGATGAAATCGGGATCGCGCAGATCCGCCTCGACCTTCTGACGGCCGGTCGCCTTGCTCTCGAAGTCGTGTTCGAAGGAAAGACGGCACCCCTCGGCCGGCAGCAACGCCGCCCGCTTCAGCCCGTCCTCGACCACCACCGGCTTCAGAATGCGGATCGCCATGCGCGGCGCGGCCTGTTCGATAAGCCCGACACCCTCGATCGCACGGATGAAAGGTTCGGAACTGCCGTCCAGGACCGGCACTTCCGGTCCATCGAGCATCACCAGCGCATTGTCGACACCCATGGCCGACAGCGCAGACATAAGATGCTCGACCGTGCTGACGGTCGCACCATGCTCATTGCCGATCATGGTGGACAGCGTGGTATCGACTACATGGTCATGGCGCGCGGGGATATGCCCCTGCTCGCCCAGATCCACACGATGAAACTCGATACCGTGATTGGCCTCGACCGGGTGGATCGTCAGATGGATCATCTCGCCCGTATGCAGACCGACACCATCGACATGCACCATCCGGGCAAGCGTCTTCTGCGCCGCGCAGCCGCCGGGACGCTTGCGACGCGCAGTCTCCTGCCCACCGCTCTGGGTAGCAGTGCCGGCCGTCATCGTCTCATAGTCGGAAATGCGCACGCGCTCGTCCTTTGGAAATTACGGTTTACCCCTTGCCGCAGTGCAATAGGTAGCAACCGCCCCAATTTGCTTCAAATAACAGTTTCTTACTGATTGTTACCTTAAAATATCTGCCGTAAGTCACTGACATTAAAACAAAAATCCGCCCGGCCGATTTTCCGTCGGCAGCGGGCGGATTCAAGCTGATCGTCGACCCGGAAGAAGCGATGCGTCCCTTCCGGATCGACCTCTTTACCTAGTTCGCCTGCCGGCGAAGGAAGGTCGGGATCTCGAGCTGCTCTTCCTCGTAGGAGGGCTGCACCAGTTTGCTGTCATCCTGGCCCTGCAAGGTCTCGCCCTGCTGGCGGGCAGGCTGACGCTGCTCGGACTCGGGGCGGCGGGCCGCCTCGCGCTTCATGCTCGGCTCCCGGCGCGGCGCTTCTTCGCGGCGGGTTTCCTGCGCATCCTCATCCTTGCGGCGGCCGCCGGTCAGACGTTCGAAAAAGCCGGGGCCTTTCTTCGGCGCACGGCTCTCGCGGAGCGGCTGCGCCTTTTGACCCAGAAAAGACGGAATGTCCTGCGACGACTTCGCCGACTGCACACGATCCATGTCACCGGGGATATAAGGGCCCTCACGCGGTTCGGCACGAACCGCCGCCGGGTTCACCACAGGTGCCGGCTCTTCGCGACGGGTTTCCCGACGAGGCTCCGGCTTGTGGATGATGACTTCGGCCTCATATTCCTTGGGATCGAAACCGCCGGTGAAAGGCCGTCCGCCCGACGCCGCGGTCCGGCGCTCTTCCGGCTCGGCAACCTGCTCGGCCGCCTCTTCCCTGGGCTCAGCCGCCTTCTCGGCGGCCTGCACCGGAATGACGTTGGACGCCACATCCTGCTCGCGCTCCGAAAGCTGGGCAGGTTCCATCCGCTGGCGCGACACGGGCTGTGCCGGCCGCACGGTTTCCGGACGGCCCTGAGCGGCCTCTTCCGCCTCGATACCGGTGGCCACGACCGAAACACGCATCCGACCGTCCAGCGAGCTGTCGAAGGTCGAACCGACGATGATGTTCGCATCCGGATCGACTTCCGAACGAATGCGGTTGGCCGCCTCGTCCACTTCATAGAGCGTGAGGTCCATGCCGCCCGTGATGTTGATGAGCACGCCCCGGGCGCCCTTCATCGACACTTCGTCGAGCAGCGGGTTGGAGATCGCGGCTTCCGCAGCGGCAACGGCACGGCTTTCGCCTTCCGCTTCGCCGGTTCCCATCATCGCCTTGCCCATCTCGTTCATGACGGTGCGCACATCGGCGAAGTCGAGATTGATCAGGCCGGGCTTCATCATCAGGTCGGTGATGCCCGCCACGCCGGAATGAAGAACCTGGTCCGCCATGCCGAACGCATCGGCAAAGGTCGTGTTCTCATTCGCGATACGGAAGAGATTCTGGTTCGGAATGATGATGAGCGTATCGACATATTGCTGAAGGTCGGAGATGCCTTCCTCCGCAATACGCATGCGCCGAGAGCCTTCGAACTGGAAAGGCTTGGTCACCACACCGACGGTGAGAATGCCCTGCTCCCTCGCCGTCCGCGCCACCACGGGGGCCGCGCCGGTGCCGGTGCCGCCGCCCATGCCCGCGGTGATAAACACCATATGGGCACCGGTGAGCTGTTCGCCGATTTCTTCGATGGCTTCTTCCGCCGCCGCGCAGCCGACTTCAGGCCGCGAGCCTGCGCCGAGACCTTCCGTGATGTCGGCGCCAAGCTGGATCCGCCGTTCCGCCAGAGACGCCGAAAGCGCCTGAGCGTCGGTATTCGCCACGACGAAGTCGCAACCTTCCAGTCCGGCTTCGATCATGTTGTTGACCGCATTGCCACCCGCACCGCCGACACCGAAGACGGTAATGCGCGGCTTGAGTTCCTTCTCCTGCGGAACCGAGAGTTTGATGCTCATTTCAGCCTCCTGAGAGCAATTTGAAAAACGGGGGTCCGCCCGATTGGGTCCGGAATGTCAGCCGACCGGCCCTGCCGCCGCCGCTCGCCTGCCCCGTCGTAGAAGTGCCCGCCGCGCCTGCGGGCCGGAAATTCAGCCATGCGCGCCATCAGAAATTCTCCTTTAGCCATCGGCCAAGCCTGCGGATATGGCCGCGCGGAGCAGCCTCCCCGTCCGGGTCATGGGCCGCCGCCTCGAGCGGAGACATCTGCGAATAGGAAAGAAGACCGGCACATGCCGAAAAAGCAGGACCACCGGTCGCATCTGCCAGCCCCGCAATGCGGATCGGCTGGCCTACGCGCACCTGCTTGTCGAGCATGCGCGCAGCAAGTTCGCGAGCGCCGTTCAACTGGCTCGCGCCACCGGTCAACACGACACGCCGACCGGCGAGTCGGCCATAGCCGCTCGCTTCCAGCCTGTCGCGTACCAGTTCGAACGTCTCTTCGAGACGCGGCTGAATAATTCCGGTCAGCATCGACCTGGGAATATGATTCGCCGAATCCGAATCTGTTTCGCCCACTTGCGGCACGTCGATCATCTCTCTTTCGTCGGATGGACTCGCCAGCGCGCTGCCGTAAAGCGTCTTCATGCGTTCTGCATGGGCCAGCGGTGTAGAGAGTCCTCGCGCGATGTCATTTGTAATGTGATTCCCGCCGATTGACACGGAATCGCAATAGACCATCGCCCCTTCGAAGAAGACCGCAAGTGAAGTTGTGCCGCCGCCCATGTCGAGAACGGCAACGCCAAGGTCCATTTCATCCTCGACCAGACAGGCCAGACCGCTCGCATAGGGTGAAACCGCAATGCCGGAGACCGCGAGATGGCACCGCTCGACGCAGATTTCGAGATTACGCAGCGCCCCTCTCTGTGTGCTGACCATGTGGACTTCCACGCCCACCTTGTCGCAGAACATACCGCGCGGATCGCGTACGCCCCGGCTGTCGTCGATGCTGTAATTGGTCGGGATGGCGTGAAGCACTTCCCGTCCCTCGGGCTGAAAGTTCTCCTGGGCATGACCGATCAGCCGCGCAAGATCGTCATCCGTCACTTCCGAGCCCTGAAGCTTGGATTTGACGCCGACCGTCTGGCTCTTGGGTTCACCGCCCGACACCGTGACGAGAACCTCCCGAATGGTGATTCCCGCCATGCGTTCGGCCGTATCGACGGCAATCCGGATCGCTTCTTCGGCGGCATCCATATCGACGACCGTGCCTGCGCGGATACCCCGCGACACCTGATGGCCTATGCCGACCACCCGCATGGGCACATGGCCGTTCGCCATGCGACCGGGTTCGACCTTCGCGATAAAGCAGGAGACCTTGCTGGATCCGACATCCAGCGCCGCCACCACGCCGGAACGGCCCGGCGCGACCGGACGCCCCTGAAATCCCTTGGAACCGAGCGACACCATATTCATGTTCTGCCCCCCGTGCCGGTCGCTTTCGACCGCACATCACCATCATGCAAACTGACACCTACCGCCGACCCGTCCTTCAGGGCGTCGGCCGCTTCTTTCGTCAACTCCACTGCCACCCGGTCCTTCAGGCGCAGATCGACCGATACGATGTCGCGGGAAAGGACCCTGTGTTCCGCGTCATACGCAACCAGGCGCGCCAGCGCGCCGGACACGTCCTTTTCCGGCAGCTTCACATCGACGCCGTTTTCAAGGCGCAAGTTCCATCGGCGCTCCGACACACGCACGAAGGCTCGCACCCGTGTCAGAAGTGCCGGATATTTCTCCGCCATCATCGCGATCAGTTCCGGCGCGGCGCGCGGCGCCCCGAAGCCGACGATGAACGGCAGCGATGCGTAATTCTTGATGTTCTCATCCGTGATCGGGGTACCTTCCCGATCCACAACGGAGAGAAACCCGCCGCGCTGCCAGATGGCGAAGGTCTTGCGTTCCACGATGTCGAGCCGGATCGCATCGGGCAGAAGCCGCGTGACCGTGGCGCTTTTCACCCAGTCGAGACGCTCCACCCGTTCACGTGCCTCTTCTGTATCGAAAGACAGGATGGGATCGCCACGGCTGATGCCGAGCGAGGCAAGCAGCCGGTCGGGCCGCGTATGATGACGTCCGGTCACGGTCACTTCCTGAATGGAAAAGCCTGCCAGCGCCAGGAGCTTGTCGGCCTGCGCGGTTACCGCACGGCCCGCCGCGGCCACATGGCCGCCGACGAAAAGACCGTAGAGAACGACGCCCGCCATCAGCACCCCGGCGCCGACGGTGAAAGGCCGCATCGGCACCTCGCCCTGCGCCAGCGCATAAAGGCGCGCGGCAACCGGGCCCTTGGGCGGCGTCTTGCGCTTGCCGAAAACGCGCGTCTGCGCCGTGTCGCGACGCTTGCCCGGCGCCACGGCGCTCTTGCCGCTCTTTCGGCGCGTCACGCCTGTGCGCGACGTCCGGGATTTCGACTTCACCTCCCGCATGAAGCGTCCTCCACCATCCAGCTCACCAGTTCCACATATGAATATCCGGCCAGGTTCGCGAGTTCGGGCACAAGCGAGGTCGGCGTCATGCCGGGCTGCGTATTCACT
>CAYSVF010000213.1:0-5259 GCA_964434415.1 uncultured Parvibaculum sp. | reverse complement strand
GTACAGCCGCAGGCCAAGCCGCGCGAGGCGATCTTCGTGATCGACAATTCCGGATCCATGGCGGGCGCCTCCATGCCGCAGGCCAAGGCGGGTCTCCTTTTCGCGCTGGACAAGCTGAAGCCCAAAGACACGTTCAACATCATCCGCTTCGACGACACGCATGAACTGCTCTTTCCCCAACCCGTCCGCGCCGACCGCGAGAACATCGCCGTCGCCCGGAAATTCGTGAACGGGCTCAGCGCGGATGGCGGCACGGAAATGCTGCCCGCGCTGAAAGCCGCGCTCAACGACCGGACACCCAATGCCACGAGCCATGTGAGACAGGTGATCTTCCTCACCGACGGCGCAATCTCCAACGAAAAGGCGCTGTTTGAGGAAATCGCCCGCCATCGCGGCCGCTCCCGTCTCTTCACGGTCGGGATCGGGTCCGCCCCCAACTCCTATTTCATGACCCGGGCCGCTGAAGCGGGACGCGGCAGCTTCACCCATATCGGCGACCTCGCCCAGGTGAAGACCCGCATGGCCGAGCTGGTGAACAAGCTCGAACACCCCCTCGTCACCAATGTCACCGCGAACTGGCCCGAAGGCACGCAGACCGAAAGCTGGCCCGACCCTGTGCCCGATCTTTACAAGGGCGAACCGGTGGTCCTGGCCGCGCGCATGGACAAGGCGCAGGGCGACCTCACGCTCAAGGGCGATCTTGCCGGCAAGGCCTGGGAGGTCCGCATGCCCCTCGATGCGGGCGAAACCCGGCCCGGCATCGGCAAGCTCTGGGCCCGGCGCAAGATCGCCGCGCTGGAAGCCGACAGGCTGATGGGCGGCGACTATGAAAAGACCGACGCCGAGATCCTGAAAGTGGCGCTCGCCCACCATCTGGTGAGCCGCCGCACCAGCCTCGTCGCCGTGGACGTGACGCCCACGCGCCCCGACGGGGAGAAGCTGGAAAGCCGCGACATGCCGGTGAACCTTCCCGAAGGCTGGGAGTTCGACAAGGTGTTCGGCGAAAGCGCACCCGCGCCCGTGATGCGCAAGGCGATGCGCGCCGCGCCGACCGCCATGCTCGCCTCCGCGCAAAGCCCGGTCATGGATACCGCACAGGACCGGGGCCTTGCCCTGCCCCAGACGGCAAGCGATGCGCCGGGCCTCATCCGCAACGGGCTCTTCACGCTGCTGGCCGCCTTCCTGCTGACGCTGCTCTGGCGGCGGGTCACCCGGCGGAGCTGAAAGCATGACGCAGGCGTCAGTATTATCCGTACAGAAACGACCTGGATGGACGGCCCCCGCGGGGGCCGTCCTGCTCACGATCCTGATGGCGATCGGCGGCTGGCAGCTCGGTCACGGCCTCTACATCAAGGCGAAAGCGCAGTTAGCGCAAATGCTTCTCGATAGCGCATGGAACGAATCCCTGCGCACCGGCACGCCTCACAAGGCATGGGCCTGGGCGGATGCATGGCCCGTCGCCCGGCTTTCCGTTCCGCGTCTCGAAATTTCGGAAATTGTGCTGTCGAATGCCAGCGGCGAAGCCCTCGCCTTCGGACCGGGGCAAATGTCCGCGACGGATCTATCCCGCAAAGGCCTGCGCGCCATTGCAGGCCACAGGGACACGCATTTCTCATTCCTGAAAAACCTGCGGCCGGGCGACGAGATCGCACTGACAACGCTGAAGGGAGGGAAGGCAACTTACTCAGTAACCGGAACACAAATAGTGGACGCCGCTACGACAACCCTTGATCCGACCGCCGGAAACGGCCTCGTTCTCGTAACCTGCTACCCGTTCGACGCGGTGGCGCGGGGTTCGCTGCGCTATCTGGTAATTGCTAAGCAAGTTATATCGTAAGCAAGAATAATAATGGAGTAGAACTTGCTTACCAAAAAGGTATTGGCGCCCCAATACGAAGGATGAACCTTCGCATCTAAAATATTTTTTATGCCGGAACACTTGACCCGATTTGTCTTTTCAGTCCTATAGAAGCGGGGTCTACCTCCGCCAGGCATGGCACCGAAGGAAAGAAACAAGTTGGGACTGGAAACCTACAGACGCACCGTCAGCGACGCCAAGCGCGCAGCCATTCTTCAGGCGGCGCGGCAGAACTTCTTCGCCGAAGGCTATACACGCGCGGCGATGGCCGAAATCGCCCGGCAGGCGGACGTATCGACGGCTACGCTCTACAAGCATTTTTCGTCGAAAGACGTCCTGTTCGTCGCAGTGGTCGAGGATGCCTATTCCGACGCGCCCATCGGCCCGGAAAACTATCAGGGAAAGCCGGTACGCGACGCGCTGCTGATGCTGCTCAGCGGCTGCATCGACCAGCAGTTCTCGCATGACGGCAATGCCCTGCTCCGCGCGGTGATTGCGGAAGTCCCTTCCGCGCCCGGTCTCGCACAGGAGGTATACGACCGCAGCACGAAATCGCGCTACCGGCACATTCAGGAGCTGCTCGACAAATATATCGAGCTGGGCGAATTGAAGCCGCACGACACGGTCACGGGCACGAGGCTGATCTCCGGCATGGTGAAGGAGTTTTTCATCTGGCCGGCCCTCTTCGGCGAGGAGGTCTCGCCGCATGAGGACATGGACAGGATCGTGCTGTCGGCGATCGACATCTACCTCGCCCGCTACGGCGCGTAAGCCCGTTCAGCGATAAGCAAGGAAGGCGTAGCGGTTCACGCTGAAGAAGAACTCGCCGCGCTCGATCAGCCGGAGCTGGTCGTCATGCCAGGCCTGCACCTCCTCCGCCGCGATGCCATGCTTGTCGGCATTGGTCCGGACGAAGTTCGAGATCATGCGGAACATGCCCGCGGCATAGGAGACCGGCTGCCATTGCGGCGCCAGCATCGGCACGACTTCCACCCGCGCCACCTTGAGGCCCGCCCGGTTGAGACGCGCGCCCAGCGTCGCCGGCAAATGCGGGTCGGCCAGATGATCGTCCCAGACCGTGAGCATACGGGTCATGCGCGCCTCGTCTGAGGAGTGCCAGACGATGCTGCGCCAGTCCGTATCGAGAATGAGCGCCCGCCCGCCGGGCTTCAGCAGCCGCTTGATGGCGGCAAGCGACTTGTCCACATCGGTCACATATTCATGCACTTGGGTGGAGACGACCGCGTCGAAAAGCTCGTCGGGAAAATCCGGCGCGGTCGCATCGCCCACCAGGCAATCGGCCTGGGGCAGCGCGGCAAGCCGCGTCTTCGACATGGTGATCATGGCCGGCGAGATATCGAGCCCGACCATGCGGCCCGTCTCGCCGACAAGCCGCGCCAGATCATAGGCAAGAAGACCCGGCCCGACGCCGAGATCCAGAATATGTTCGCCGACCCTGGGCGCCAGAATATCGATCACCCGGGCGCGCTGCGCGACGACATCCGGCGTCAGATAGGTCGCCTCCAGCGACTTCGCTGCCTTTTCGTCGAAATCGATGATCGCGCTCATGACGTCCCCCCTCACTGCAACCCGTCGCCGCGGGCAATCCTCTTGCTGTCCGCTTCCTCATGCACCGGATGGATACCGGCCATGAGACGGCGCACCGCCGAGGCGGCCGCCGCGGCATCGGCCAGATCGTCCAGCCGGATACGCGCGCCGCTTTCGGTGCGGATATCGAGCCGCCCGGCGCCGAAATACCTCTGAAGCGGCGACTGGCCGAAGTCAAGTTCGGCAATCTCGCGCGCACCCACCTCGATGACCCGGCGGCGGGGAAAGCCCGCCCGCGCCTCCAGCCCGCGCGTTCCGACGCGCAGGCCCAAAACGCGCGTCCGCCCCCAGGCATGGAGAATGAGGATCGGCACGATGAGCGCTTCCACGGCAAGCGCCAGCGACGCCATGGCGGAAAGCCGCGGCGTCCAATTGTCCGCCCACAAATAAACCAGCGCCCAGAGCAGCGCGGCGGAAATGGCCGGCAGGAAGACCGACCAATGCGCACGGGCGACGAACGCCGCCGGCGCGGCCGTCCCGCCCGTCTCTTCGCGCCGCTCCGCGCCCGTCTTCTTGTCTGCCATGAAGCTCTCTTTTTCGGTCATGCAGCGCAGCATCGCAGATGCCCCCGAAAACCGGAAGACCGCGAGGCGGAAACCGACGGAACGAGCGGGAAAAAAGCCCCGCCGACAGGCCTGCTGCGCTGCGAAACCGCAAATTCGGGAGGGCCGATCCGCCGCCCGCGCATCTTGCACCGGGGCGTTGAAGGTTTACGTTTTGAATGTGGGGAAAGACCGCACGGCGACACAAGCCGCCCGGCCAAAAGGGGTGCAACCCGGTAAACGGGTAAAGGAGGAACGCCATGCTGCGCATCGAAAAGGATACGGACGAGGTCCGCGGCGGAGAGACAGGAACGGGCCTGCGCTATGTGCTCGGCATCTCGACCGCGCTCGCCATTCTCTCGCTCGTCGCGCTGGCCTATGGCCTCGGCGGCGCAGGCTGAACCCGCCGCCCTTATTGCGGTGAATAGGGCCATTCAGTGGCAATAAGGCGGCGCGCCTTGTCCTCGCGATATGCATTCCCACGTCTGGGGAGAGGCATTCGCAAGAAGGAGGCATGCCATGACCGGACCGCAAAAGGAAACCAACGACGCCAGACAGGCCGAAACCGGCCATGGCGCACGTTATGTCCTCGCCATCTCGACGGCCCTGGCGGCCGTGCTTCTGGTCACTGTGGCCTGGGCCTATGTCGGCCCGCCGGATGGCGGCTTCGGACAGGACAACAATCCGCAAAGCCAGATCGAGCAGGAGCGGAACAATCCGCCCTACGGGATGAACAGGCAGGATCCGGACACCCAGACCCTGCCCGGCGACAGCGGCAAAACGGCCGCCCCCGACATCCCGCAAAGCAATGAGAGCAGCGCGCCGTAGAGACCTCTGAATTGGTTCAACCGCGCTCTGGATAATCGCCCCGGCCCGCGCCATATTGGGCGCATGGCACGTGGCAATTACAAATCCTTCGGGCGCGGATCGGAACCCGTTCCCACGAAAGAGAATGGCGGCCTGTCGGAAGGACCGGCGGGCCGTTTCACGCCGGAAAACCGCGAGGCGCTGGCGCAGGCCGACCGCGACTCGTGGCAAGGCGCGCTTCAAGGCGACCCGGCGAACTGGCCGCTTTTCGAGCCGCACCGCCCCGACCGCCCGGAGAAATCCGAAGGCGGCATCAGGCTCGAACTCGTCTCGGAATACGAGCCCGCGGGCGACCAGCCCGAAGCCATCAAGGAGCTGGTGGCGGGCGTGGATGGCGGCGACCGCGACCAGGTGCTGCTGGGCGTCACCGGCTCCGGCAAGACC
>CAYSVF010000212.1:0-5268 GCA_964434415.1 uncultured Parvibaculum sp. | reverse complement strand
CTCTTGCCGGAGGCGTCAGCCAGGAGCTTTCCATGTCCCGTGTGATTGCGATTCTCGCAGGCATCATCGTCATTCTCATCGCCGTGGTCGTCGCCGTGCCGATGTTCATTCCGATGGAAACCTACAAGTCGCAGATCCAGAAGATCGCGCAGCAACAGACCGGACGCGAACTCAAGATCGGCGGAGACATTTCGCTCTCCTTCTTCCCGAGCATCGGCGTGGAGGTGAACGACGTCGCCTTCGCCAATGCCTCCTGGGCGAAGGCCCCGGAGATGGCGACGATGAAGTCGATGCATGTGTCGCTGAAACTCATGCCGCTCTTTTCCGGCAATGTGGAAGTGGACAGCTTCACGCTGAAAGACCCGGTCATCAATCTCGAAGTCCGCAAGGACGGCACCCCCAACTGGCAGTTCGACACGGCGGCTTCCGCGGCGCCTGCCGAGGACACGGCGCAGGCGACAGGCGGTGGCGGCGGCGGTGCGAGCCTCAACCAGGTGAAGCTGGGCGAGGTCTCGATCAGCGGCGGCACGGCCAGCTATACCAATGCGCAGACGGGCGCGGCCTACAGCTTCAAGGATGTGAATCTCGACCTTTCCCTGCCGAGCCTGGACGATCCGTTCAAGGCGGACGGGTCGGTCGTGTGGAACGGGGACAAGATCGATATCGACCTGGCCGCGGAGCGCCCGCGCGCGCTGACCGAAGGCGGAGAGACGCCGGTGTCGCTGGAAGTTTCCTCGCCGAAACTCAACACAACCTATAAGGGCGTCTGCAAGGTGATCGACGGCGTCGCCTTCGAGGGCGATGTCTCGGTGGATGTGCCCTCCGTGCGCGATCTCGCCGCCTGGGCGGGCAATCCCATGCCCGCCGGTAACGGGTTCGGCCCGCTTTCCATCACCGGCAAGGCGAAGGGAGCGGGCGACCGCTACTCCTTCCAGAATGCGAAAGTCTCCTTCGACGGCATGAATGCGAACGGCAATCTCACCGTCCGCACCGGCGGCGCACGTCCGAACATCGGCGGCGACCTTTCCGTCGACAAGATCGATGTGAATACCTATTCGGCCGGCAGTGCCGGGAGCGGCGGGGCCTCGTCGGGCGGCGCGGCTTCCGGGGGCGGAGGCGATGCGGGCTGGAGCACCGAGCCCATCGACTTTTCCGCGCTCAAATCCGTCGATGCGGACCTGAAGCTCAAAGCGGGCAAGATCCTCATTCAGGACATCGAAATCGGCGAAAGCGCGGTGGATGTGAAACTGAATAACGGCGTCCTCAATGCCAACCTCACCCGGCTTGCGCTTTACGGCGGCGCGGGCAACGGCACGCTGAAGGTCAATGGCGCGGGTTCGACGCCGCAGGTCGGTGCGAACTTCAACATCTCCGGCGTTCAGGCCCAGCCCCTTCTGCAGGCGGCGGCGGGCTTCAACAGGCTGACCGGCAGCACGGCCATGGATATCGCCGTGACGACCGCCGGCAAGAGCCAGAAGGCCATGGTGAATGCGCTGAACGGCAAGGGCGCTTTCAAATTCACCGACGGCAAGATCAAGGGCGTCGACCTCGCCAATCTCGTGCGGACCGTTCTTTCGGCCACGAAATCGGGCTGGGATGCGGGCGGCAGTAAGGATACCGACTTCTCGGAACTGAGCGGCAGCTACACCATCACCAAGGGCATTCTGAAAAACGACGATCTGCGGCTGATGAGCCCGCTCATCCGCGTGACCGGCGCAGGCACGGTGGACATGCCCGCCAAGACGCTCAATTACCGCGTCGAGCCGAAACTGGTCGGCACGCTGGAGGGACAGGGCGGCACGACGGATGCCAAGGGCATTCAGGTACCGATCCTCATTCGCGGGCCCTGGTCGAAGCCGAGCTTCACACCCGACCTGGCCTCCATGCTTTCCAATCCGGAACAGACCAAGGAGACGATCGACACGATCCGCAAGGAAGGCATCAAGGGCG
Source organism: uncultured Parvibaculum sp. (assembly GCA_964434415.1). GTDB lineage: Bacteria > Pseudomonadota > Alphaproteobacteria > Parvibaculales > Parvibaculaceae > Parvibaculum. Next base: position 3,318 of record CAYSVF010000212.1, on the reverse strand, counting down.
TTCTGAAACAGTTCGGGGGTGGCGCCGGCGGCGATGCGGCGAACGACAACAGCACAACGGACAGCGGCGCAACGGATAGCGGCACGACCGAGGAAAAGAAAGTCACGCCGCAGGACGCGCTGAAGAGCCTGTTCGGGAAGTAGGCGCCTACACCTTCCGGAAGTCGTCGATCCGGGCGACTTCCTTGACGCCGTCGGCGCGGGTCATTTTGAGGCCCGCCGCCGGATAGGTGCAGATGTCGACGGGCGCGCGCGTGCCGCCCATGAGATAGACGAGATCCTCGCCCGCCCCTTCCGGCACCCGCATGACATGGGCGGGCGAGTTTTTCGGGAAGGCCATCACATCGCCCGGCCCGACCTCGATCCGCTCCTCACCGATCTGCGCCTGCCCGCGGCCCGACAGGATCATCAGGAATTCCTCATCCTGTCCGTGGAAATGAAGCTCCGTGCTTTCCCGGCCCGGCTCCAGCCTGACGATATGGAGGCCCATATCCTCCAGACCCGCCGGATCGCCCAGGGTGCGGGTCATGCGGATGGCATTTTCATTGAACTGGTGCTGATGACGGCGCTCGGGCAGGCTCGCGATTTCGGCCGCCGAAAAGTAGTATTGGCGTGTATTTCCGTCTTTTCCGCTCATTTCCGCCCCTTTACGCCTTGCCTGTGTCCGCCCCGGCCTTTGTGTGAACGCCCTTGCGCGACTAAACTGCCTCAGACCCGATTCCCCGGGGGGTTATCGATCGGCACATGCTTTACAATGCGCTGTCAACACTCGCCAAGTTCGTAATCGCCGCCGTCGCCGTCGGCGCGCTGCTGAATGCGTTCGACATTTCGGCACAGGAAGTGCTGGGCGATATCGGGGTCACGCCGGATGCGATCATCACATTCGTTCAGGACGGGATCGACTGGGCGCTGCCCAATTTCCTGCTCGGCGCCATGGTGCTGGTGCCCATCTGGGTGGTGATCTTCCTGCTCAAACCGCCGAAAATCGGCCGCTGACGGCCTTTCTGCGTTGCTCTTGGCGGGGTGTCGCCGCGTCCGCCCCATGGCTAGACTTGGCGCAAGCAAAATCACGATTCGGGAGATGAACGCATGGGCAGGCTCACAGGCAAGAAAGCCATCATCACAGGCGCGGGCAGCGGCATAGGCCGGGCGAGCGCCCTTTTGTTCGCGCGCGAAGGCGCCTCGCTGGTCATCATGGACCGGGCGGAAGACGCCGTGGACAAGACGGCGACGCTGATCCGCGACGAGGTGAAAGACGCCGATGTGACCTCGGTCGCCGGCGATGCGGGCAATGAAGACGACGTCTCCGCGCTGGTCGCTCATTGCGTCGAGAAGCTGGGCGGCGTGGATGCGATCTATGCCAATGCGGGCATCAGCGGCGGCATGGTTCCGCTGCCCGAACAGACCGCGGATTACTGGCAGGAAATCCTGCGGGTCAATCTCATCGGCCCCTTCCTCGCCCTCAAGCATGTGACGCCGCATATGGTGAAACAAGGCAAGGGCTCGGTCATCTGCACGGCTTCCGTCGCCGGACTGCGCGCCAATGCGGGCGGCCTGCCCTATTCCGCCAGCAAGGCGGGCGTCATCAGCCTGGTGCAGACCTCCGCCAATGCGCTTTACGGCACGGGCGTGCGCGTGAATGCGATCTGCCCCGGCCTTATCGAGACCGGCATGACGAAGCCCATATTCGACGGCGCGCGGGCCCGGGGCTCGGAAGACAAGATCGGCCAGCTCAACCCCATGGCGCGCTATGGCCGGCCAGAAGAGATCGCACAAATGGCGCTCTTCCTGGCCAGCGACGATGCCTCCTATGTGAACGGGCAGGCCTATGCGGTGGATGGTGGGCTTTCCAGCACCCATCCTTTCGCCCCGAGCCGCCGGGGCGCCTGACCCGTGGCGGGTTAAATCACCGCGGTCACGCTGGTGGAGGCAGAGGCGTTGGCAAGCGTTGCGCGCAGGCGGCAGGGGCCCAGCGCGAAACCGCCAACGCCTTTTTCCTGCAACACGACCTGCGAGCCCAGCACGAACCAGTTCTCGCCGTCCGGGCTCGCCTCCAGCGAGACGGTGGCCCCCTCGAAATCGCCCCATACCCAGAAGGCGCCGGTGCCGCCCTGCCAGTCGATGGGCGTGGAACTCATATCCGCCGTCGCCTCGGCCAGAAGTTTCGCCATGTCTGTCTCCCATACCGTCTGTTTCAAGTTCGCGCGGGATCCGTTCCCGGGCGCCATGAGTATGGAGACCGATCGACAGGCGGGGATAAAAGCGGGTTATTTCTTCCGCAGACGCCATATTCGGGCAATGGCGGCGACGCAGCCGTGCCCGGCCTCTTCCGCCGCCTGAGCGAAGGGCTCGTCCAGCGCCGTCACCGCCGCCTCCCCAAGCGCTACGAGAAGACGTTGCTCCATGCGGGCGCACATGTCGAACAGGGCGGCTTCTTCATCCGCACCGAGCGTCATGCCGGCGAAGAGCGTAATCCGGCGGAGCGTCTCGGCATCCTCATCCGGCGTACCGGGCAGGATGTCGCTGTCTTTCAGATTGCCGTTCCATGCGGTTGACGCCTCCGAGAGGGCATCCGCGCGTTCGTTGAGAAAGGCGCGCAGATCCCCGTGCGACAGCTCGCGCGCATGCGCATAAAAGGTCGCCGCCGCTTCCAGAGCGACGCCGAGGCCTATCAGGGCCGTTTCCTCGGGGCTTCGAAACAGGTTGTTCATTGCGAGGCGAACTCCTTCGATGCCAGAACCTTGAGCGCCCGGTGTTTCACCTCGAAGGTGACGGGCGTTTGCGTCAGCCTTTCACCATCGGCATGGACCGGCAAGGGGCGGCGGGTTTTCAGACGGAAGCCCGTGCCCGACGCGACGACGGCGTCGGGCGACAAATCCACGCGGCCCAGCCCGATCAGCGGGCCGTGCAGGATCAGCGCGAAGGTCGATGCCGGCTTCAGCGCATAGAGATAGATCTTGCCGTCGTCGATGCGCGTTTCCTGATGGACGACCATGCCGCCGCCGAAATAGCGGCCGTTGCCGGCGAGAAGCTGGACGCAGCGCGTCTTTAGCGGGCTCTTGTCGGGCTCGTCGAGATTGACGATCTCCACCCGGAAGGGCCGCGAGATGCGGACGGCCTTGAATGCGCTCACGACATAGCTGAAGGCGCCGAAACGGCTTTTACGTTCGGGGGTCTGGTATTTCGTGACCTGTGCGGTGAGGCCGACGCTTGCCGCATTCACGAAGGGTTCGCCATTTGCAAAGCTCACATCGACATCGGCGAGGATGCCGTTATCGAGGAGCGAGAGGGCGTCCCCCTCTTCAAGCGGGATGCCGAG
>CAYSVF010000211.1:0-5302 GCA_964434415.1 uncultured Parvibaculum sp. | reverse complement strand
ATCTTGCTGTTCGTCTTGTATTTGCGCAGAAAGGAAACGATCTCCGGCGCTTCCTTCGCAAATTTCGCATTGGCGCCCTTGATGACTTCGACGACGGGGTAGGCGACGGGCGGGTTATGCGCGGGATCGTTGTTGAAGGCGTCCCAGGCGGCTTTGCTGTAGGGCGGCTCCTTCAACTTCACGAGATCGTATTTACCGAGAATCCAGGTCGGGCCCCAATAATAGGCAAGGATGGGCTTGCCGCGCTCATAGGCGGACGAGATCGCGGCGGCCAGCGCCGCGCCGGTCCCCGGCCTGAAATTCGTGTAGTAGCGGTCGAGCCCGTAGCCTTTGAGCTTCTTGGTGTTCACCACCTCGCAGGTCCAGCCGAGAATACAGTTGTAGAAGCGGCCTTTTCCCGGCTCCTCCGGATCGCGGAAAAGCTCGGTATATCGTTTGAGGTCTTCGACGGAGTGGAGGTTGGGCGCCATGGGCTCGATATTGCGTGCCGGGTCCCCCTCGATCACGTAGCGCGGCACATACCAGCCTTGTATGGCGTCGGGAAAATTCGTGCCGAGCGAGACGACTTTGCCGGCATTGAGAGCGTCGTTCCACGGCTTGGTGACGTTGTCGCGCCAGACTTCCATCAGCACGTCGATATCGCCGTTGGAAAGCCCCGTCAGCAGCGGCAGCGACGACCCCGGCAGCACATCCGTCTTGCAGCCATATCCGCGCTCCAGAATGATGCGCGCGACCGCGGTGTGGAAGGCGTTGGAATCCCAGTCGAGCCCGCCGAACATCACCGGCCGCTTGAGTTCGCAGGCCGCGGCGTGCGAGGAGCCGGCGAAAAGGGCGACCGTAGCGATCAGCAGGACCGCGAAGAGACGAATGTGTCGAAAAGGCATGGTTGAACTATAGGGAGAGGGGTGTCGATGGCAAACCGGGGCTTGCCACAAGACTTATTGCGGCATTAAGGTGTGCCGTCCTTTCGGGAGTATGACCGATGCGTAATGCATCCAACATTCGGATAATTCGTCCAGCCGCTCGCTAAGAGCGCTCCGGTCACGATTCAGTTCGTGTTTCGGGGTGTCGCGGTCCGCCTTTCCGGTGGATGTTGCTCCCTCCGCATTAAGCGGAAAAAGTGATTCTCATAAAATGACTGCTCAATCTCGTCCGGCGCCGGTCATCGGTGTCCTGTTTCCCCTGTCGGTCGTGTTCTTCGAGTTTGCGACCTTCATCTCGAACGACATGATCATGCCCGGCATGCCCGCCGTGGCACATGACCTCGGTGCGCAATCCGTCGGCGTGATTTCGCTCGCCTTGTCTGCGGCGCTGATGGGCAATATCGGCACGCAATGGTTGCTGGGCCCGCTTTCGGATGCGCTCGGGCGGCGGCCGGTCTTTCTCGCGGGTGTCGTGATCTTCACACTGTCCTGCTTTGCAGGCATGGCGGTCGAAAGCATGTGGCAGTTCATCCTGCTGCGCGCGGTTCAGGGGGCGGGCGGCGCCTTCACCATGGCTGTCGGTTATCCGGCCATTCAGGAAGCGTTTGAGGAAAAGCGCGCGGTCCGCACCATCTCGCTTATGGCGAATGTGTCGCTGCTCGCGCCCATCGTCGGACCGGTGGCGGGTGCACTCGTCGTAACGGTCTTCTCCTGGCGGGTGATCTTTTTTCTCATCGCGCTTGTATCGCTCGTCGCCTTTGCCGGGCTCTGGAAGAGCATGCCGAAATCGCGTCAGCGCACATTGAGCTTCCGCTTCCATATTGTCCGCACACTGCGGGGCTATCGGCGGTGCCTGATGAACCGGGAGCTGTTGTCCGGCTCATTCGCGCTTGGCTTCATCTTCGGCATGCTGATGATCTGGATAGCGCTGAGCCCCATCGGCCTGATCGAGAGGCAGGGCCTGACGCCGCTATCCTATGCGCTGTGGCAATTGCCCGTTTTCGCAGGCCTGGTTGGCGGCAATCTGCTACTTTCCCAGATTGTCTACCGCGTCGAAATCGAACGGCTGATCGCCATATCCATTTCCTGCATCGCGACCGGCGCCATGCTGGCCGTGGCGCTGACCTGGGGGAACCAGGATTTTCGCTGGCTCATACCCGGCGTCACGATCAGTTCCTTCGGCATGGGAATAGGCTTCGGCGGTCTCATGCGCCGCACGCTTTTTGCCGTGCCGGGATCGAGCAAGGGCGCGGTCGCCGCCTTCATCAACACGGTCTTCATGTTCGTGGGGATCGCGCTGGTGGAAGGCTGCAAGCACTTCTATCTCGCCTATGGCATGGAGGCGATTGCGGCTACGCTGGGATTTTGCGCAGCGGGCGCAATGGTTTCGCTTGCCGTGAGGCGGCGCGCACGGAGCGGTCTTGCCGTTGGCGCGGACTGAAACGAAAAACCCCCGGCCGCGAAGGCCGGGGGTTTGCGTCTTGCGACTGAAGGACGAAATCAGCCTTCGGAGGCGAGCTTCAGCACCTTGCCGGTCTGCTCGCCGCCCATGAAGTACGGCTGGGCGCCCTTCATGTCGGTGATCTTGTCCCAGTTCTCGAGAACCTTCTCGGCGGTGAGACCTTCGCGGCCCAGGAACACGCCTTCCGATTCCATGATCTGCGCGGCGGAGAAGACGCCGGCGCCCGCGAGCAGGATCGTGCCCGTCGGCGCATCTTCCGACACCAGCACCATCACGCCGGGCGACACGCTGTCCGGCGTGAACATCTGCTCGGCTTCCGGCGGGAAGAGGTCGGAGGTCATGCGCGTGAAGGCGACCGGCGCCAGCGCGTTGCAGCGGATGTTGTCCTTCTGGCCTTCCAGCTTCAGCGTGTTGATGAAGCCGACAACGCCGAGCTTCGCCGCGCCGTAATTGGTCTGGCCGAAATTGCCGTAAAGGCCCGAGGTGGAGGTCGTGACCATGATGCGGCCATACCCCTGTTCCTTCATGATCGGCCAGACAGCCTTGGTCGGCTTAACCGTGCCCATCAGATGCACATCGACCACGAGCTGGAAGTCGCCGATTTCCATCTTGGTGAAGCTCTTGTCGCGCAGGATGCCGGCATTGTTGACCAGGATATCGATGCGACCGAAAGCGTCGACGGTCTGCTTGACCATGTTGGCCACGCCTTCGTCGTCGGTCACGGAGGAGCCGTTGGCGATGGCTTCGCCGCCGGCCGCCTTGATTTCCTCGACGACCTTGTTGGCCGCGTCCGACGAGCCGCCGGCACCCGTGCGGTCGCCGCCGAGATCGTTCACGACAACCTTGGCCCCGCGACGGGCAAGTTCCAGCGCATGAGAACGGCCCAGGCCGCCGCCGGCGCCGGTGACAATGGCAACCTTGCCATCAAAACGAATGCTCATCGGTTGAGTCTCCCTGTGAAGGTCTCTGTGAGGTGATTGAAAGCGGCTTTTTGGGCTCGCCGCTCCCGAATTTGACCGCTTTTGTGCACAATGCGGCGAAGACGGTCAAGCGAGGGCCGGGGGCAAGGGCAGGCCGGGAAGCGATCCCGCCGATTTGTGTGAAAGAGGGGCTGGATGTCGTTGGGGATTTTGCAGAGCGTCTTGGGGCTGGGCGCGATCGTGGGGCTCGCCTGGGCGATGAGCGAGAACAGGCGGTCCTTCCCGCTGGGGACCGTGCTGATCGGCATTGCGATCCAGCTCGGGCTGGCGCTCCTCCTTCTCAAGGTGCCGCTGGCCCGACAGGGCATATTGGCGCTGAACGGCGTGGTGACGGCCCTGACCGACGCCACACAGGCCGGCACCAGCTTCGTGTTCGGCTATGTGGGCGGCGGCAAACCGCCCTTTGAGGTCACCGACCCGGCCAACGCCTATTCACTGGCCTTCCAGGCGCTGCCGCTGGTGCTGGTCATTTCCGCGCTTTCCGCGCTGCTCTGGTACTGGCGGGTGCTGGACTGGGTAACGAAAGGCTTTTCGGCCCTCCTGCAGAAATCCATGCAGCTTGGCGGGGCAGTGGGGCTCGCCACGGCCGCCAACGCCTTGCTCGGCATGGTGGAGGCGCCGCTCCTCATCCGGCCCTATCTGCAGAAGCTTTCCCGGTCGGAACTCTTCATGGTGATGACGGTCGGGCTCGCCACTGTGGCGGGCACCGTTCTCGTGCTCTATGCGAGCTTTTTGCAGGACACGGTGCCCGGCGCGCTGGGCCACATTCTGGTTGCGTCGCTTATCTCCTTGCCCGCCGCCATCCTGATTGCCCGGGTCATGCTGCCCGAGGAGCATGGCGAGGTACCGACGGGCGTCGGCGACGACGTGCCCTATCTGGAATATGAGAGCAGCATGGATGCGGTGACGCAGGGCACGATGGAGGGGCTGAAGCTGCTGCTCAACATCATGGCCATGCTGGTCGTCATGGTGGCGCTGGTGGCGCTCGCCAATATCCTTCTGGGACTCTTGCCGGACGTGGCGGGCGCGCCGCTCACCGCGCAACGCATCATGGGCTGGGTGTTTTCGCCGCTCGTCTGGCTGATGGGCGTGCCTGCAAGCGAGATGCAGACGGCGGGTCAGCTGATGGGCGAGAAAACGATCCTGAACGAATTCATCGCCTATGTGGACCTCGGCCATCTGCCGGAGGGCTCTCTCTCGCCGCGTTCCACCCTGATCATGGTCTACGCCATGTGCGGCTTCGCCAATTTCGGGTCGGTGGGAATCATGATCGGCGGGATGACGGCCATGGTGCCGGAAAGGCGCGCGGAAATCGTGTCCCTGGCCTTGCGCTCGCTCGTCTCGGGCACGCTCGCGACATCCATGACAGGTGCCATTATCGGCATCGTGACCTGACCGGCAGGAGGAGGCCGCGTCGGACAATCAACAGGGAGAACTGTCTTGAAGCTCTATAATTCCGCCATGCCGGCGCCCAATCCGCGCCGCGTGCGCATTTTTGCCGCCGAAAAGGGCATAGACCTGCCGCTGGAAGAGGTCTCTATCCCGAAGCGCGAGCATAAGTCCGACGCCTTTTTGCAGAAGAACTCGCTGGGCCAGACGCCGGTTCTCGAGCTGGATGACGGGACGACCATCTGCGAGAGCATCTCCATCTGCAGGTATCTGGAAGAGCTCAATCCTGAGAATCCGCTCTTCGGTCGAAATGCGCTGGAAAAGGCCATGATCGATATGTGGCTCCGGCGCGTGGAATTCATCGTGATGGGGCCGGTGGGAAATTTCTGGCGCCACGCGCATCCGTTCACCGCCAGGGTGGTGAAGCAGTTCAATGATTTCGGCGAGTCGAACAGGGAAGCCGCCGCGAAGGCCTTCAACTGGCTGGACGGCGAAATCGGCTCCCGGGAGTTCATTTGCGGCGACAGCTACAGCATGGCCGATGTCAC
>CAYSVF010000210.1:0-5337 GCA_964434415.1 uncultured Parvibaculum sp. | reverse complement strand
GCCTTCCAGGGTGGCGATGCCGCGGGCCATCTCGGCACTATCGTCAAGCTCACCCGCGTCATGATGCTGGCCCCGGTGGTCCTCGCGCTCGCTGCTTTCTGGGTGCGTGAGAGAAACCATGGCGATCCCGATGTGACCGGTGACGAGGCGGGCACAGCGCAAAGCCGCTGGGCGCATGTGCCATTCTTCGCTTTCGGCTTCCTTGTCCTCATCGTGATCAACACGCTTTTCCCGCTGGGCGATGCGCTGAAGGGCGAAATGGCCACCGGAACGACCTTCCTGCTGGCGGTCGCCGTGGCCGCGATGGGCCTCGAGACCGATTTTCGCAAGCTCCTTGCGATGGGGCTCCGGCCCCTCATCCTCGGGGCGGCGGCCTGGATATTCATTTCCGTGACGGGACTGGGGCTCGTAACCTGGCTAAGCTGACCGACCTTCGATTTCTCCGGGAACCCGCCTGTGACGCTTGACCAGCTTCGTATCTTCCTGGCCGTCGCCGAACGCGAGCATGTGACGCAGGCCGCCGCCGCATTGGGGCTGACCCAGTCGGCGGTGAGCGCCGCCATTGCCGCGCTGGAGGCGCGCCACGATACGCGGCTCTGCGACCGGGTCGGCCGCCATATCGAACTGACGGCGGCCGGAAAGACCTTTCTCGGCGAGGCGAGGGCGGTCGTCGCCCGGGCCGAGGCGGCGGAACTCATGCTGAGCGAACTCGGCTCCAGGGCCCGCGGCGCGATCAATGTGGCCGCCAGCCAGACGATCGCCAGCTACTGGCTGCCACCGCATCTTGTCCGTTTCCGCGAAAGCGCACCGGAAGTCGATGTCCGGCTGGAGCAGGGCAATACCAGCGCCGTCATCGAAGCGGTCAAAGCGGGCACGGCGGATATCGGTTTCGTCGAGGGCGAGGTGAAAGCGGCCGCACTGGCGGTCGATCAGGTCGGAATCGACGAGATGGTCCTCGTGGTCGCGCCGGATCACCCGCTGGCCGGACGGCGCAGCCTCAAACCCGCCGATCTTCCTGCCGCCGACTGGATCGTCCGCGAGCCGGGATCGGGCACGCGCTCGGAAGCCGAAAACGCGGTCGCAGCCCTGGGCGTACCCATCCATGAGCGCCGCATCGCCATGGTCCTGCCGTCCAACGAGGCCGTACGCGCCGCGGTAGAGGCGGGCGCGGGCATTGCCGCGCTTTCGGAACTGGTCGTGGCCGAAAGCGTTCGGGGCGGCAGGCTGAAACGGCTGAAACCGGCACTTGGCCGCCGCGCCTTCTATGTGGTCCGCCACAAGGAGCGCCGTCTCAGCAAGGCGGCCGAGGCCCTGATCGACCATTGCAAATCCGCCTGACGCTGGGCGGCATGATCCCAGAGATTTTCCACTTGACGAATGAGAACAAAGGGAGAACTATCTGCCTTAGAACATTCCATGAACATATTGTGCGCGAAGGGGCTGAATATGCAGACGGGACACGAAACCAATGGCTGGCTGAAGGACATCGCAGCACTGGCATCCATCACCGCTTTCATCTTCACGGCCGTGACCTGGGTGGAGATCGCCCGGGGACTGATGGGATAATCGTCTTTTCCACATCTTTATTTTGCGGCCCCGCCTGACACGGGGCCGCTGGAGCGGGAGAATGCAAGCCATGGCCGATTCCCGCCCCTCGAAATCCCAACCGCTTCAATTCATCCATCTGCGGATGCACACCGCCTATTCCCTGCTGGAAGGGGCGATCCGCATGAAGGATGTGCCCAAGCTCTGCAAGGCTGAGGGCATGCCCGCCGTGGCCATCACGGATGCGGCCAATCTCTTCGGCGCGCTGGAATTTTCCGAAGTGCTGTCCGGCGCGGGGCTCCAGCCCATTATCGGCTGTACGCTGCCTGTCCTGCTCGCCGCCGATGACGAGCCGGGCCGTGGCCCGCGCCGCGAGCCTTCCGGCATCATTGCGCTGCTCGCCAAGGACGAGCAGGGCTACAAGAACCTCATGAAGCTTTCGAGCCGCGCCTTTCTCGATCCGGAAGCCGGTGAGCCGGCCCATGTGCCCCTCGCCAAGATCGCGGAATGCCAGGAGGGGCTCATCTGCCTGACCGGCGGACCGGAAGGTGTGGTGAACAAGCTGCTGGAGGCCGGGCAGCCCGGTCCGGCGGAGGAAAATCTAGACTGGCTGCAAGAGACCTTCGGCGACCGGCTCTATGTCGAGCTGCAGCGCCACGGCATGGCACGCGAACGCCAGACGGAGGGGCAACTCGTCGATTGGGCCTATGAAAAGGCCATCCCGCTGGTCGCTACCAACGAGCCCTATTTTGCGAGGGAAGACGAATTCGAAGCGCATGACGCGATGATCTGCATCGCGGAGGGCGCCTATGTCGCCCAGACCGACCGGCGCAGCCTGACGCCCGAACACCGTTTCAAGTCGCAGGCCGAAATGGTCGCGCTCTTCTCCGATCTGCCCGAAGCGATCGAGAACACGCTGGAGATCGCCCGGCGCTGCGCCTTCCGCCCGCGCACGCACAAGCCGATCCTGCCCAATTTCGCCCTCGGCACCAGCGAGGCGGAGGAACTGGTACGCCAGGCCGAGGAAGGCCTCACCGCGCGTCTCGCCGCCGTGGAAGCGGTGGCCGATGAGGAGGTCTACCGCAAGCGTCTGCGTTTCGAGCTCGACATCATCGTCAAGATGGATTTCCCCGGCTACTTCCTCATCGTGGCCGACTTCATCAAATGGGCGAAGGCGCATGACATTCCGGTCGGGCCGGGGCGCGGATCGGGCGCAGGCTCGGTCGTCGCCTGGGCGCTGACCATTACCGATCTCGACCCCTTGCGTTTCGGGCTCCTTTTCGAGCGCTTCTTGAACCCCGAACGCGTCTCCATGCCGGACTTCGATATCGACTTCTGTCAGGACCGGCGCGACGAGGTGATCCGCTATGTGCAGGATCGCTATGGCTACGATCAGGTCGCCCAGATCATCACCTTCGGTAAACTTCAGGCCCGCGCCGTGCTGCGCGATGTGGGCCGCGTCCTCCAGCTTCCCTATGGTCAGGTGGACCGGCTCTGCAAGCTCGTGCCCAATAATCCGGCCAATCCGGTCACGCTGCCCGAAGCGATCGAGGGCGAGCCGCGCCTGCAGGAAGAGGCGAAGAACGACGAGACCGTCGCCCGCATGCTGGAAATCGGCCAGAAGCTGGAGGGGCTCTATCGCCACGCCTCCACCCACGCCGCCGGCGTGGTGATCGGCGACCGCCCGCTGGACGAGCTGGTGCCGCTCTATCGAGACCCGCGCTCGGATATGCCGGTCACTCAGTTCAACATGAAATGGGTGGAACCGGCGGGCCTCGTGAAGTTCGACTTTCTGGGCCTGAAGACGCTCACCGTGCTCCAGCAGGCGGTCAATCTGCTGAAACTCCGGGATATCGAGGTCGATCTCGCCCATTTGCCGCTGGACGACAAGGCGAGCTACGAGCTGTTGGCGAAGGGGCAGACGGTCGGTGTGTTCCAGCTTGAAAGTTCGGGCATGCGCGACATGCTCCGCAAGCTCAATGCCGACCGCTTCGAAGACATTATCGCCATGGTGGCGCTCTACCGCCCGGGTCCCATGGACAACATCCCGAAATACATCGCCTGCAAGAAAGGCGAGGAAGAGCCCGACTATCTGCATCCCTGGCTGGAGGATGTCCTGCGCGAGACGCATGGCGTCATCATCTATCAGGAGCAGGTGATGCAGATCGCGCAGATCCTCTCCGGGTACTCGCTGGGCGAAGCCGACCTTCTCCGCCGCGCCATGGGCAAGAAGATCAAGGCGGAGATGGAGAAGCAGAAGGAACGCTTCGTCACCGGCGCCGTCGAGAAGGGCGTGGACAAGGCCAAGGCGGCGGAAATCTTCGAGCTGGTGGACAAGTTCGCGGGCTATGGCTTCAATAAATCCCACGCTGCGGCCTACGCGCTTGTCGCCTATCAGACGGCCTGGCTGAAGGCGAACTACCCGGTGGAGTTCCTGGCCGCCTCCATGAGCCTCGATCTCAACAACACCGACAAGCTCAATGTTTTCAAGGAAGAAGCGACACGTCTTGGCATCAAGGTTTGTCCGCCATCGGTGAACCGCTCCGAAGCGATGTTCACGGTGGAGAACGGCGAGGTGCTCTATGCGCTTGCCGCCATCAAGAATGTCGGCCGTCAGGCGATGGAGCATGTGGTTGAAGTCCGCCGGGAAGGCGGACCTTTCAGCGACATCTACGACTTTGCGCGCCGCGTCAGCCCGCGCTTCATCAACAAGCGCACCTTCGAGAATCTGGTCCGCGCCGGCGCCTTCGACGACCTTCACAAGGATCGGGCACAACTCCTTGCAAGTGCGGACCTTTTGATAGGCATCGCCAGTTCCGCGGCGGAGGAGCGCGAGACCCAGCAGGTGAACCTGTTCGGCGGCGACAGCGGGGCCGCGATGGCCAATCCGGCCCTGCCGCGCGTGGAAAGCTGGACGCCGATACAGCGCCTCAACGAGGAATTCAACGCCATCGGCTTCTACCTCTCCGGCCACCCGCTGGACGGCTATCTGACCTCGCTCAAGCGGGCAGGCGTGGTCACCTATGCGGAAATGCTGTCGCGCAGCACCCCGGCCGCCAAGATGGCCGGCACGGTGACGGCGCGTCAGGAACGCCGTTCCAAAAAGGGCAATCCCTTCGCCTTTCTCAACCTGTCCGACCCGACCGGCCAGTTCGAGATGATCGTGTTTTCCGAGGTGCTCTCCGCCGCGCGCGACGTCATGGAGCCCGGCAAATCCGTGGTCGTCTCCGTGGAAATCGATCGCGCGGGCGATGAGGTGAAGCTCCGGGCTCTGGCCGTGCAGTCGCTGGAGGCCGCGACCGCCAATGTGGAAGAGGGTATGAAGGTCTTCCTGGAGGACCCTTCCACGCTCGAACCGCTCAAGATGCGCCTCAAGGAAAGGGGGAAAGGCATTGTTTCCCTTGTTCTTTTGGCCGACAAAGGGCGTGAAATCGAGATCGAGCTGAAGGATCGCTACCGCGTGACGCCCGAAATTCGCGGCGCGATCAAATCCATGACCGGGGTCATCGAGGTGCAGGAAATCTGACGGGCTGCGAAATCCGTCCGGCAGGTCGCACCCGGGCAGGCCGCGCTAAGCCGCTATTCACGCTTGCTTTTCAGCCTTTCTCCCCCTATACCGGCGCCATTCCACACGCGGGGTTGGGTGTACCCACCGTCTCTGTCCGGTCTTCAACGGGTCGTCACAGAGACAACATAGGGTGCCCCCGTCCGGTGCGGTCGGTCTCATTCAATGCGAGGCCGACACGTTTCCCCCCGCGGAGGTCCAACCGGAAAATGGAGCAGGGTGTCATG
>CAYSVF010000209.1:0-5359 GCA_964434415.1 uncultured Parvibaculum sp. | reverse complement strand
CCCGCTACACAACGCGTTCTGCGCGAGCCGCATCCGCTTGTCGATGCCGTGCGCCGGACACGCTAGACCGCCTTGCCGTTTTACCGAAACGACGAGGCGACCCGCGTCTTTTGATTTTTGGCAGGTCCGGGCGGCGACCCGGTTGCGCCTTAACCCGGAACTGCCCTTGAGGAACCTTACTCATGCTTGACCGGCTTCGACTTCTGCCAATGGTGATGGTGGCCGCGGCGCTTCTGCTGGGGCTGAAACTCGTCGATATCGGCGAGCAGCTTACCGGCGGTCCGGGCGGACAGTTCGCCTATGTATCGCCCGCCATTGCCCAGACGCCGGTAAAGGAGCCTGAAAAAGAGGCGCATGCGGGCGAGGCGAAGGGCAAGGATGGCGAGGGCGATCATGCTGCCGAGGCGGCGCCGGACGAAGAGGCCGCCAAGACCGCCGATGCGGCTGACGCGGCGGGGATCGACGGCGGCGCCAAGGGGCTTTCCAAATCGGAGATCGCGGTTCTCGAAAGCCTGTCGAAGCGGCGCGAGGAACTGCAACGGCGCGCCAAGGCGCTCGACATGCGCGAGCAGCTTGTCGAGGCGGCGGAGAAGCGCCTTCAGGACCGGGTGGCCGAGCTGAAGCAGATCCAGGCCGATATCGACAAGACGATCGACCGGAAGGACAAGCAGTCCGAGGAACGTCTGGCGTCGGTCGTGAAAATGTATGAAAGCATGAAGCCGAAGGATGCGGCGCGGATCTTCGAGCGGCTCGATATGGGTGTGCTGCTCGATGTGGTGAAGCGCATGTCGCCGCGGAAGGTCGCTAGCGTACTCTCGCAGATGGACCCGGTGGCGGCGCAGGAACTGACGGTGGAGCTCGCGACGGGCGAGAACATGCCCGACATCAAGGGCGGGGGGATGCCGTCGCGCACGCTGCCGGCTGCGTCGGTTACGCCGCTGAATTCCAACTCCTGAGGGGGCGGCCTCCTTTCGGTATTGGGCGTGAAACGGGCATCGCATTTAAAGAGCGCTTAACCGTAAGCGTCTAGGCTTTCAAGACTGGGTAATTTCAAACGCTTCGCCTACGGACAAGCAAGACCGGGGCAGGCAGGGCGACGGGATCGGGTGGGAAGCGCGTGATCGGCATCCGGCATTTCTGGAACGGGTTGAACGGTGCCGGGTGGCAGGCCGCGATGGCGGCTGCGCTGGTCGTTGCGCTGTCCTTCGCCTCGAGTGCCGCCCGTGCCGCCGATACGCCGCGCCTTTCGCTCAAGGAAGAAGACGGCTATGGCCGGATGATCTTCGCCTTTCAGGGGGACGTTCCGGCCTATACGCAAAAGACGGTGGCGGGGGTGCTGGTGCTCTCTTTCGAGCGGCCCGTCAATGTCGGTCTCGAAACCTTCTCCCGGGAAATGCCGCGCTATGTGGCGCAGGCCCGTGAGGACGCAGCCGGCAAGACGCTGCGCCTGGCGCTGACCACCGATTTCTGGGTCAATACGCGCGTTGCCGAGCATTCCCTTTATGTCGATCTCATACCGCCGCAATGGGCGGGCCCGGCGCCGGGCTTGCCGAAGGATGTGCTGGCGCGTCTGGCCGCCGCGAAAAAGGCGAAGCAGGACGCGGAAGCCGCCAGGGAAGCGGCTGCCAAGGCCGGTATCGATGTGCCCAAGGCACCCGATCCGGTGCTTCACGTTCGCGCGGTCCATGCCAATGCGATGACGCGGCTGGTGTTCGACTGGAACCAGCCCGTCCTCTACGCCGTGGCGCGCCGCGGCAACAAGGTGACGCTGACCTTCGACCGGGATGCGCGGGTGGATCTTGCCCCCTTGCGCGTGAACCGGCCACCCTATCTGAAAGACATCGAGGCCTCCAAGCATCAAGGCAAGCTGGTGGTGCAATTGACGGTGGCGGACAAGGTGAAGGTGCGCGACTTCCGCGAAGAGCTGAGTATCGTGCTCGATATCGAGGGCGATCATCTTGCCACACCGGCGGCGGACGCCGATGTCGAAACGCAGGCACCCGACGCAGCTATGCCTTCGTATGATGCGGGGAATGGCGCAGCGGCGGAGGAGGATACCTCCGCGGCCGGACATGAGCGCGGGCAAGACGGACGTGAACAGGCGAAGGCCGAGCATGCATCGGACAAACATGCATCGTCCGCGCAAGCGGGAGCCGAAGAGCAGCCCGCTGCGGACAGGCATGCCGGCGAGGCGGCTTCTTCTCAGTCAGGCGACGCATTCCGCCCCGGCGACATGCAGCCGAAAGAGGGCGCGCGGGCTGATGACGGCCGGGTGGCGGTTACGCTCGATGCGGGAGCGGAGACGAGCGATCTTATCTTCTCATGGCCTGAGGAAGTGGGCGCGGCGGTCTTCGAATGGGCGGGCGATCTCTGGGTCGTTTTCGACGGGAAGGCCGAATTCGATCTTTCTGCGCTGCCGGAAGACGGCGCGGCGCGCATCGGAAAATGGCGCAGCGTCGAGCTGCCGCAAGGCATTGCCTTTGCCGCGAAGCTGAACGGACCCATGCTTATCGGCGCCAATGCGGAAGGGCGCGACTGGCGGATCAGCATTGGCGAGACGCTGAGCAGCGCCGGCGGCGCCGTGCCGGTGTCGCGAAGCTGGCAGGATGACGGCAAGGGCGTGGTGACGCTGGGGCTTGCCTCCGCGCATCGCGTGATCCGCATCACCGATCCGCTCACCCGGCAGAAGGCGATTGCCGTTACGGCGGAAGCGCCGGTGCAGGGCGTTCAAACGCCGCGCAGCTTTATCGAGTTTCGAATCCTGCAATCCGTGCAGGGCGTGGGCGTCGTGCCGATTGCCGACGATGTGAATGTGGCCGTCGCGCCGCAATCGGTCGTGGTGTCGCGTAAGGAGGGGCTGACGCTGTCGGCGGATATGCCGGTGGACCGTGGCGACCGCATGACGCTGGCCGAAGGCGATGCCGACGGGCAGGCCGGGCGCTCGCTGCCGGGGCGCATGGATATCGAGACATGGGCCAAGGCGCCCGCCGAGGCCGGTGACGGCTTCATGGCGGGCAAGCAGTATTATCAGGACCGCATTGCGCGCGCGGGATTTACCGATGTGGGCGAGGCCTGGCTCGACTATGCCCGCTATCTGGTCGGAAACGGACTGGGGCAGGAGGCGCTGGCCGCTCTTGCCTCGGCGGTCGCGGCTGAGCCGTCCTCCATCAACTCGGCCGCCTATCGGGCATTGCGCGGCGCGGCGGGCGTGCTTGCGCGTCATTATTCGGAGGCGCTCGAGGACCTCAACGGTCACGGCCTCGACAGCGACCCGTATGCGGCGGGCTGGCGGGGCGCTGCGCGGGCAGGGCGCGGCGAATGGGAAAGGGCGCGCAGCGCCTTCGCGCTGGCGGGCGACACGGTCGACACTACGGGACATGACATGGCCCTCGATTTCCGCATCGACGCGGCGATAGCGGGGCTGGAAACCGGCGACCTCGATTTTGCCAAACGCATGGTTCGCGCCATGCCCAATCCCGGTCATGACGAGCGGGATCTGGCCCGGACGCTTATCGTTCAGGCGCGGCTTGCCGAAGCGCAGGGGCAACCCGAGGATGCGAAAGTCCTTTACGATCAGGCCGAAGAAACCGGCTATTCGCCGGTGCAGGCCGAGGCGCGTTTCCGGCTCGCCGATCTGAAACATCGCAGCGGCGAGATGGACGACAAGGCTTTTGCCGCCGAGCTTGAAAAACTGCGCATGGCGTGGCGGGGCGGCGAGCTGGAGCTTTCGGTGCTGCGGGCGCTGGCGAATATCCGTCTGCGCCAGGGCAATATTCAGGCGGCGCTGGAACTTATGCGCACGGTGTCGCTCAATTTCCCGCATAGCGATGCGGCGCATGTGCTGGCCGGGCGGATGTCCGACGTGTTTGCGAATTACTTCATCTCGGGCGGCGGCAAGGAGATGCCGCCGGTGAAGGCGCTCGCCTTCTATTACAATTTCCAGCAATTGACGCCGGTGGGGCAGAAGGGCGACGAGATGATCCGCCATCTTGCCGACCGGCTGGTGGAAGTGGATCTGCTGCCGCAGGCGGCGCAGCTGCTCGACTATCAGATCGAAAACCGGCTTCATGGCGGGGTGGCCAAGGCACAGGTGGCCGCGCGGCTGGCGGGTATCTATCTGCTCGACCAGAAGCCCAAGGCCGCGCTACATGCGCTGCGCGAAACGCGGCAGGTGCAGCTTCCCGCCGCGCTGCAGGAACAGCGCCGACTTCTGGAGGCCCGCACGCTGGCCGACCTCCATCAATATGACAATGCGCTGGACCTGCTGGCGCAGATGAAAAGCCGGAAGGCGGCTCTTCTGCGCTGCGACGTGCTTTGGGATTCCGCGCGCTGGCCCGATGCGGGCGCCGCCCTGGAGGCGGAGCTCGGCGATAGCTGGAAGAGCGACGGCGCGCTGGACGCGGAGACGCGCTTTGAAGTGATGCGCGCAGCGATCGCCTATTCCATGGCGCAGGACGAGGACGGGCTCGGCCGCCTTCGCAAGAAGTTCGGCGAGAAGATGCAGCAAAGCCCGGATGCGAGCGCCTTCGCCGCCGTGTCCGATCCCATTGCCGCCGGCAATGGCGGCGCCTTCCGCGATGCGGTGCGCCGCATTGCGTCGGTGAACACGCTGGACAAGTTCCTTGCCTCGCTCGGCAAGGGTGCGCCGACGGATGCGGTGCTGAACTAGCCGGGCCGGCTTACGCCATCCCTTTTATGCCGCCTTGGCGTGGCCGTGCCGCTCGCGGATCGTTTCGTCGTGATATTGCGAGGGGTCGGTCGTGTATTCGGCGTGACCATATTCGACCAGCAGCCTGTTCAGCTTGTCGATCAGGCGTTTGTCGGCCCATTCCTTGAGGCCGGGCGTGCGCAGCGCCAGTGCGTAAAGCTTTTCGCGGCCGAAAATGAAGCCCGCCAGCGCGACGAAGAGCGGCAGGTCGTAAGGCCTGAGTTCCACACCCATCTTCTTTGCCTTGCCGGTGGTGTCGCCGCGCAGGAACTGACGGTTGAAATAGACGCGGGCGAAGCTCCTCTCCGCCCAGTTGAAGAGGCGGCTTTTCAGCGAGTGGTCAGACGGGAAATAAGCGGCCATGGTGGCGCGGACCAGCGCGCCGCAGGTCTCGTCGTCATAGCCGTCGCGCAGGGTGCCGGAATAGACGACCATGGCGTCGTAGATTTCGCGCGGCGTGGTCGGCAAGAGGTCTTCGGGCAGGCCGAGCAGCCAGCAGCGATAGCGGTTGAACTCCACGAAGGCGCGCTCGGCGGGCGTGAATTCCTCGCGGCCCTGACGGATCATCTGGAAGGCGAGCAGGAAAACGGCGATGGTGCCCGCCGGCATCTGGTCCACCTGCGGTACCGGAATGCCGTAGACATTGACGTC